>JAFGDY010000008.1 GCA_016931895.1 Anaerolineae bacterium | reverse complement strand
GCGGCAAATTGTGCCTCGTTTTGGAGTATTTGTCATATTGGCCTTGACCTTGTTGCTTTACATAAATTCGCCAACAGTATCATTAATCCGGTAATGTAGGGGAGTACCCTTGTGGTCGTCCCAGAGGACAGGCATAGGGCGCTGTCCCTAAGATTACTTTCATCATTCCGCCTTATTCAGGATGAGTTCCAGACTCCTTCAATCATGCTCTTGCCGGAAACCAATAACCAGGCCCACCAGTGATAATGGCAACAGTCCTCCCACACAACCCAGACCACCAAACTTGCCAGTAGGTTCATCATTGTCTGATATGGTTTGGGCTGAAGATGGATCAGGTTCTGGTGTGTCGCCAGGGCCTCTGACGATAATCGTCACCGGCTCCGACTCTGTGCCACCCAGGCTGAAAGTAACCTTATATTCCCCCGGCTCTTCGTAAACATAATTAGCCGTGTAGCGACGCTTAATCTCCATTCCTTCCTTCCACTCAAGGCAACTGGGGGTGGAACTTTGGCTGATACCGTCGCCGAAATCAAGGCTGGTTTCAACGCAGTAGTAATCCGGGTTATCGTCCCGCCCGCCAACTAACTCGCCGGTGAAGTTGACTTCCAGCGGCGCGACTCCTTCAGCCACATCGGCGGTCAGGGTGGTGTAAATTTCGCCTGCATCGGCCGGCGGCGGGGAAGTGACCGGGCCGCTATCGGGGGCAGGCTGCGTTGGGGCAGAAGAAACAGGTTCGGGAAGCGGCGGCAGGTCGGCTGCTTCACCGGCATCACCGGTAACGGTTTCGTAGGCTGCGCCATCAATCACCACAATCACGCGCGGGCCGAGGGCAAAATATTTGCCAGCCTCAGGATAGGTGGTTAAAAAATCGGAGAAGCGAGTGGAGGGAAACGGAAGCAGGTTAGTGCTCATGAGGGTAGGGTCAAAAGTGGTGTCGGTCCAGATGCCGTCTTTGAAAACAAAGGCTTTGTCGCCTACCGCCGTAACGGCGGCCATGGCGCTGCTGGCACCATCGTCATATTCGCCTCCCCCAAGGCCGGGAGCGGCAGTAGCAGTAGGCAGCGGCGCGGCCATATCGGCCCCGGCCAACTCGTTTTGCTCAACAGCTTTTTCAACCGCGGCTGCACCGGAACTTTCGGCCGGCGGGGCGGCTTCGGCTCTGGCCGCTTCTTCTTCAACAATAATATCGCGCCCTTCCTGGCTGAGAGCCATTTCCGGCTCTTCCACCAAAAAGGAAGTGTAGGGCGTGATAATGCCGTAACGAATGCTCAGGTTGACAATCTCGTCAATGGTTTCCCGGTCTTCGCCGTGCAGCCGAATCTGGTTGAGCAGGTAGCCCACTTTGCGAGTGGCCCACAGGCGAGGAATGAACTCCGCGCTGCGACTGCTGTGGCGGTCGGTGGCAAAGTTCAGGTCGTCAAATTCAAAGGCGCGAGTGCGGCCGTTGACGATACCGGTGAGTGTGACGGTGGCCGGGCCGCCGTCGCGATAACGCCCGGCCAGGATGAGTTGGGTTCCGGCAAACAGGTCGGGCAGAGGGTAGGGGTAGGTATCTTCAATATGCGCGCCATCCACCTCAAGCTGGAGGTCGGCCAGAACTGGTGTGCTGACTTTGGCGTAAAAGGCGCTGACCTGCTCGTCAACCCGCTCGCCGGGACGAACGTAGGCGCTGGCGCCACGCTGCGCTTGGGCCAGGGTGTCGAGTAGCACGGTATCCACATCGTCGCCCACGCCAAAGGGGAAGAGACGCAGGTTACTGCCCGCAGCTTGGTCCACGTTATTGAGGATGAGGGGCGTTTCCACCACGCCGCTGGTGGGCAGGCCGTCGGTCAAAAAGATGACGATGGTGGGGCGCTGGGTATCGGCGCTGTTGATGGTTTCCAGCAGGGCGCGGTTGATGTCGGTGCTGCCTTCGGCGCGTAGATTGTCCACAAAACGGCGGGCTTCGGGGATAGCGGAAAGCGGCTCGGTGCGATTGGAAAAGGCGCGCAGGCCGGTGCTGAAGGCGATGATGTTGAAACGGTCGCCCTTATTGAGATGGTCTAACACGTATTTGAGCGCGTCGCGGGCCTGCTCCATTTTTTCGCCTTCCATTGAGCCGGAGGTGTCCAGCACCAGAATCACGTCTTTTTGCACCACCTGTTCGGTATCCACGTTGGGCGCAACCAGCAGCACAAAAAAGCCGTCTTCATCACGCTCTTTGAAACTGAGCAGGTTAACGCCCACATCGTCGGGCGAAATAGTGTAGTAGAGGCTGAAGTCGGTGGTGGGCAGCACGTCATAATCTTCCCAGCCGATGAGGGCGCGATAACGCCCGTCGCGGTCAATGCTGACCGGATGGCTGGGGGAGTAGATGGCCTTGATGGGATCGCGGGAGGCAACCTCCACGGTGACGGCCACGTTTTCCAGGGGCTTGCCGGAAAAACGTTCGGTGCTGAGGGGGTAAACGTAGCGCACCAGGCCGTTGTCTACCGGCAGCAGTTCGCTGTATTCAATTTCGATGCGGCGGGTGTCGCCGGGGTCAATGGGGAAGATGCTGGCCTGGAAAAGGTCGCGGCCCACATATTCCAGCAGGGCCGGGTCCAGGCGGCGGCGCACGATGTCGTCGTAAATGCGGCGGGCCTCTTCTTTGGTGTAGAGCTGGCCTTCTACCTTTTCGCCGTTGACCCACATGGCAAATTCGTTGATGGCCGCGCTTTCGGGCAGGGGGAAAATGTAGGTGCCTTCCAGTGACCATTGGCTGTCGTTGCGGAAAATCTGGTCAATGCGGGTGGTGGCTACCTGATTGTCAATGGTGATGTTGACCCGGTGGTATTCCACGGTCAGGTAGGGCACTTCGTGGGGCGGGGGGCAGTCAATGCATATCGGCGGTTCAGGAATGATGATGCCGTCGGCGTGGGCGGGAGCGGGCGTCAGGGTTAAATTCAGGCCAAAAAATAGAACAACAAGGGTGAATAGGGTGATAATGATGCGTTTCATGGTAAAATCCTCCATTGTTTGATTTACGGTCCTGGGTATAAGACGTCGGTCAAGAGAATTTGGTTCCCATTTTTAAATGTGGGTACAGCACTCAATTTGTGCTATAATGGTTGTGATGATTCGGTAATCATGTTATTCTGAACGGAGTGAAGAATCTCATTCTGGTGTTACATCAGCAAGGCAAAGGGATGCTATAAAGAGATTCTTCGGCCTACGGCCTACTAATGACATGGAATGTCTTTGTAGGATTGAACACTTGACAGGTTTTTGAAAACTGTCAGGTGTGGCTCCTTCAGAGCAACTGAAACAACCAATTACCGAATCGTTTCTGGTTGTTAAAAAGAGGGCGATTAGTAGGATGAAACAAACCCTTATTTTTCTTCTCTTGGCCGTTATCTTTTTGGGGTGCGGCTTAAGCAGTTTTCCCTTAGCCAAGTCAGACCCAACAATTACGCCAACCTTTGTGGTAGCCCAATTCAACACAGCCACGCCAACGCCGACCGTTGTGACCGACTCGCCCCAAGAGCAGGCTGAACCTGAATCACCAACGCCTGCCCCAACCTTTACCCCGTTGCCCTCGCCAACACCGATGATAACGCCAATTGAACCGCCCACAGCTACGCCTACTTCTCCGGTTGAACCGACCTTGCCGCCGGAACCACCACCCCTATCTACACCGGTCCCACCGGCTGACACGCCTGTCTCGCCCCCGGTCCCCAACGTTGATTTTGTGATGCGCTTTGTCCGGCTGCGCACGAATGAGGAAAATAGTTGGGATGGCGTGTTGGGAGCAGGTCAATGCGGCAACGACCACAGCATTTACGTTCACGTGGCCGACGCGCAGGAAAACCTTTTGGACGGCGTTTTGATTGGCGATAAATTTGGTAATTTTGAAGTGCCCACCGGCGTGGACGGGCCGGGCGCAGTGCGGATTTTGGTTTGGAGCGCTACTATGGAACTGGCCGTGATGGGCCATCAAGACGGCACGCGCTACACCAGCGATTTTACCCCACCACTCTCTACCCTGGACGAAGATATTCCCCCGGAGTGGTTGCAAGAAGCCGGGTACTGCGAATCGCCCGAAGATTGCCAATGGCGGGTAGAAAATAACCAGCTTTGCCGGGGGCACTACTCTTACGACGTGATCTTTCAGCGGATGTGGTAACTCACCCGCTTTTGCCGTTGAAAAACCTGACCACACTCTCCAGAGCTATGGGGGCGGTCAAGTCAATCGTCATTGGCGCCACGGCGACCTGTTTGTCTACGGCAAAAACATAAATATCCGACTCCGGCTCCAGGGTGTCGTGGTCAATGTAAATCTGGTAATCGCGGTCAGAAGGTTTTTGGGGCTTTACCGATTCAAAGTAGCGCTGGCGGGAAATGGAGGCCGTGCGCCAGGGGGTTTGCGCCGTAGCGGTAGCAGGGACGTCTATCTTTAAAAGGTCAACGCGGGCCGGCAGGCCGTGTTTAAGGGTTTTTTGGGCAAAGTAGCGGGTAAAATGAGCGGCTGTGCTGAAGTCAATTTCTCGGCTATGGCTGAAATAATATTGCTCAGGGGTGCCCAGGCTAATGGCCAGGGCGGGCACGTTGGCGCTGGCCGCTTCCAGGGCTGCGCCAACCGTGCCGGAAGCCGTAATGCCCGACCCAATGTTCTCGCCATAGTTGATGCCGCTGAGGCACAGGTCAATGGGACGCTGAGCCAGTTCTACCAGGGCCAGCACCACGGCCTGAGCCGGGGTAACATCGGCTTTATAAGCGGGATGTTGTTGGCCATTAACGCAAATAGTAGTGGGGTGGATGGTTCTATCCGCTTTTAACAAAAAGCTGCGACCGGCCCCGCTTTGTTGGAACGTAGGCGCCACAATCAGCAAGTCGCCCAAATCGGCTACCGCCTCGGCGGCGGCGTGCAAGCCGGGGGAGTTGATGCCGTCGTCGTTGGTAACTAAAATCAAAGGCCGGTTGGTCACTGCAAATTCCTCAGATGAATAAGTTGATAGGTGGTATTATATCCTGATTGGGTTGGAGGAAAAAATTTACGGTTTGAGGTGATTTCAGCGAACAACCCCCTGGTCAGGATTCTTTTTGCAGCGCCAGATAAATCTTTTCTGCCGTTAGAGGCATATCGTTAAAGCGAATGCCCAGGGCCTTATAGATGGCGTTGGCAATGGCCGGAGCTGTGGCAATCATGGGATGCTCGCCAATGCCCCGCGCGCCCCATGGCCCGTCGTCTTGCGGCACTTCCACATACTCGCTGATGATTTTGCGGGGCGCGTCCACCGCGGTCATAATCCGGTAATCCACAAAAGAGGGATTCAGCGGCTGCCCCTGTTCCAGCCGGAGCGCCTCAAAGAGGGCGGAACTGGCCCCCTGCACCACGCCGCCCTCTAATTGAGCATGCACCTGTTCGGGGTTGATGGCTTTGCCCACGTCGTAGGCTGCGGCCAGCCGCAAAATTTCCACCTGGCCGGTTTCGATGTCCACTTCTACCTCAACGGCTTGCGCCCCGGTGGTGTAATGCACCACGGCCCGCGCTCCCTGGCCGGTTTCGGCGTCCAGGCTGGTTACGTAAGCGGGCATAAACTTGCCTCGGCCAATGATGGGGCCGCCCATCCAGCCCTGGTCGTTGGGCAGCGGCAGGCCGTAAACCACCATCTTTTTCAGGGAGAGCGATTGCTCGCTTTTATAAGAGATAACCTCGCCATCCCGGATGTCCAAATCGGTTGGGTCCTCGTGCCAGTATTTGGCCACAATCTCCAAAACCTGCTGCCGGGCGTCCTCGGCTGCTGCCTTCACTGCGTTGCCCATTGACCAGGTAATGCGGCTGGCTACGGTTTGCCATTCGTAGGGGCTGTATTTGGTGTCCACGGGCCGGGAGATGCGCACCCATTCGTAGGGCACGCCCAGGGCCTCGGCGGCCATTTGCGCGGCCACGGTAAACGCGCCCTGGCCTAACTCCTGCCCGCCCAATCCCACGCTGAGGGTAGCGTCCTCGTTAAAGCGCACCCAGGCTTCGGAGCCGGGGTTGGGCGGCATGGCCGGGGCTTTCCAGCACACGGCCACACCCTTGCCCCGCCGTTTGTGCGGGACCGAGGCCAGCTCATCCTTATCCCACTCAATGGCTTTGCTCACTTTTTGAATGCACTCCGTCAGGCCGGTGGGGTGCATGGTCATGCCGGTCACAATGGTATCGCCGCCTTTGATGCAGTTTTGCAGGCGAAAGGCCACCGGGTCAATCCCCAGCGCCCCGGCCAGCCGGTCCACCGACTGCTCGATGCTCCAGTGAATCTCCGGCATGCCAAAGCCGCGCATCGGCCCGCCCACAGGATGGTTGGTGTAGAGGCAGTAAGAGTCGGTTTTAACGTTGGGGATATTATACGGGCCGGTAGAAGAATAGCCGGAGGCGCGGGTGATATTGACCCCGTACTCGGTATAGGCTCCGGCGTCCCAATAATACTCAACTTGCAGGGCCAGCACCTGGCCCGCTTTGGTCCCCCCAATTTTTACTTTGGCTACCAACCCCTGCCGCACAAAACAGCAGTAGAATTCTTCCTCGCGGGTCATCCGCACTTTTACCGGGCGGCCCTGCATCTTGCGAGCCATGGCCACGGCAATGGCCTCCATCGCCACGCCGGCCTTGGCCCCAAAGCCGCCGCCAATATAGTTGCCAATCACGCGCATATCGCCCTGGGAAATGCCCAACGTCTGGGCAATGAGGTCGCGCTGGGCAAAGGGAGACTGGGTGCTGCTCCACAGCGTCACTTCGCCAGAGCGATCCCATTGGGCAATGGCCACGTGCGGTTCAATAGGCACGTGCTGAATGTGTGGCACGCGGTAGGTTTCTTCCACAATGGCATCGCACTGTGCCCAGGCGGCCTTGGGGTCGCCCTTACGCACCCGGAAAACGTTGGACACGTTGCTGCCTGCCTGGGGAAAGATAAAGGGCACAACCTCATAAGACCCCAAATCGGGGTGAAGCAGGGGGGCGTTAGGTTTGATGGCTTCCAGCGGGTCAAACACGGCGGGCAGTTCTTGATACTCTACCTCAACCAGGCGGGTAGCTTCCTCGGCAATCTCCTCGCTCACGGCAATCACTCCGGCCACCGGATCGCCCACGTAGCGCACCCGGTCAGCGCAGAAGATGTGGCGGTCTTTGAGATACAGGCCGATAAAGCCGGGCGTGTCCGCGCCGGTTACTACCGCTTTTACGCCGGGCAGGACCAGTGCTTTGCCGGCGTCCACTTTTTTAATGAGCGCGTGCGGGTGAGGACTGCGCACGACCCGCCCGTAGAGCAGGCCCGGCCCAAATTGCAGGTCGTCGGTGAACTGGGCCGCGCCGGTCACTTTATCAAAAGCATCCACGCGGGATACGCTTTGGCCGACAGGATTAACAGTGTGGGTTTGATTGTTCATAATTATACACTCCTTGCAGCCTTCTGCACGGCCCACACAATCCGGGTGTAGCCGGTGCAGCGGCAAAGATTGCCCAACAGCGCCTCGCGGATTTCTTCTTCGCTGGGGTGGGGATGACGATCCAGCAGCGCCCGCGCCGAGATAAGCATGCCCGGCGTGCAGAAGCCGCATTGCACCCCGCCTTCATCCACAAACGCTTGTTGGATCACGTCTAACTGCTCGTCGCGGGCCAGCCCCTCAACTGTAACAATTTCCGCGCCGTCAGCCTCCACGGCCAATACCAGGCAGGAATTGACCGGCTCGCCGTTGAGTAGCACGGTGCAGGCTCCGCACTCTCCGGCGGCGCAGCCGTTTTTAGTGCCGGTAAGGGCCAACTCGTCGCGCAGCATTTGCAGCAGGGTCATATTGGCCGGCACGTCTAACCATTCTTTAACGCCGTTTACCGTTACTATAATGGAATGTTTGCTCATGCTTGCCTCCTTAGTTGCGCCCAGACTATCCGCAGGCCCCGCAAGGTGAGCGCCCGCACCATGGCCTGGCGATAGGCGGCGCTGGCGCGCACGTCGTCAATGGGCGCGGCGGCGGCCATTGCTTTGTCGGCGGCCAGGGCAAAAGTTTTTTCATCCGGCGGGTGGGCGGCCAAAAATTCCTCCGCCTCTAGCGCCCGCAGCGGCACCGGCGCCACCGAGGCCAGAGCCAGGCGAAAGCAGTAACCGGCCGGCGTGGTTTGGTCGGGGAAAGCAAAAACCGCCACGCCCACAATCGCCAGGTCGCCCTTGACGTTGCGGCCTAATTTTAAGTATTTACCGGCGCTGCCGGGGGGCGGTGCCGGCAGGCGAATGGCCGTCATCAATTCTCCGGCTTGCATAGCCGTTTTACCGGGGCCGAGGAAAAACTCATTCGCCGGTACTTCCCGCGCCCCGTTTGGCCCATGTAGCACCATCCGGCCCGCCAATACCAGGACGGCCGGGGCGGTGTCGGCGGCGGGGGAGGCGTTGCACAGGTTACCGCCAATAGTGGCCCGGTTCCGCAGTTGGTACGAGGCCACCGAGTTGGCCGCTTCCGCCAGCAGCGGGTAGTGCGTTTGCACCGCGGCATGCCGGGCCACCTGGTTCATGGTCACTGCGGCGCCAATGGTCAAGCCCGTACGTTCGTGGTAAACCACATCCTGTATCCCCGGCAGGCGTTTAACATCCACCACTACCTGGGGCTGGATAAAGCCGTCGCGCATCCGCGCAAAAAGATCGGTGCCGCCCATCAGCAGCCTGGCCGACGGGCCGTGCTCTTTTAATAAACCGGCGGCCTCATCGGGCGTGCTTGCTTGTACATAATCAAAACTTGGCAGGCCAGGTTTTGCCAGCATAATGTTTACCTCCTACGACGAATGACATTGGTCATTCATCGTTGGTCATTTTTAATATAGGAGTGGCAGGGTCGCAGGATTATGGCAATTTGCTACCGCGCGACCCTGCTACTTTGACCTCTGGCTTAGACTTCCAGTTCCAGGGCCTCGATGGGTACTTCTTCAAACTCCCTGTCAATCTGCCTGGCCGGGAAGATCAGGAAGATAAGGTTGAGAATAATCCCGACGACGGCCGAGGTAGCAATAGAGGGCAGATTCAGCCCGTAAAACGGAATCATCCCTCCCTCAAAGCCAATGGCCCCGCCAATGCCGATGACCAGGATGGTGGCAATCACGGCCAGCTTGCGCGGATCAAACATATTGACTTTTTGGGCAATTTGCAGGGCGATCCCCTGCGCGCCAATCACGCCGAACAGGTAAATAGCCAGGCCGCCGGTTACGGCCAGGGGCAGGGTGCCCACCAGCGCGGCCAGTTTGCCGATGAACCCCAGCAGGATGGCAATCACCCCGGCTGTAATCAGGGCCGGGCCGGAATAGTTGCGGGTGATGGCCATCAGCGAGTTGTTCTCGCCGTAGTTGGTGCCGGCGCAGCCGCCCAGCAGGCCGTTAACCGCGTCGCCAATGCCGTCGCAAACCAGGTTCAGGCCGATGAAGCGGCTTAACTTGACCGGCGGTCTTTTCATTTCACCGGCCAACTGGTCTACGTACAGGCTAATCTGGTAGAGGTGAGCCGTGCTCTCCGGGATGGTGGCAATGGCGATGGGAGCAATGGCCAGCAGCGGGGCCAGCCCGGCGGCCTGACTCCAAAATATGGGGAACGTGAATTGGGGCACGCGGAACCAGGCTGCTTCACCCACCGGTACAAAGTCTACCAACCCCAGGGGGATGGAGACAATATAACCCACCAGCGCCCCTAACAGCACCGGCAGCATGCCAATAAAACCTCGCCCGCGCAGGTAAACCGAGAACAGGATGGTCACCAGTAAGGTAATCAAGGCAACCGCCCAGTTAGCCTCGGCCATGCCCAGGGCGGCAAAGGCCAGGGCAATGCCAATGACCGTGGCCACCGAGCCGGTCACTTCTGGCGGCAAAACTTTGTCGAGTTTATCTTTACCCACGTAACGAATAAGAATGCCCACCAGCACGTTGAGCACGCCGGTCATCACAATACCGCCCTGGGCAATGCGGATGCGGGTGACCGGGTCGTCAACATTATAAATATTGGTCATAGTAATAGCGACCACCGGGGCAATGTAGGAGAAACTCGAACCATAGTATAGGGGGATATAGCTCTTGGCCAGCCGTGACGATACCAGCAGGGCAATGATGGTGGCCAGGCCCGAGGCAAACAGCGTGACGCCCACATCAAAACCGGTGAGAATAGCCACCAGCACTGTCGCCGGGAACATGGTCAGCACGTGCTGGAAGGCCAGGCCAATCATCGGCCCCCAGGGCGGGGTATCATTGGGAAGATACCCAATCAGTTTCTTTTCTTGAGTTGCAACTGCCATTGATAGATCTCCTTTCGTGTGCATAAATTAAAGAATTATCTTAACTGGACTCGGATAATCTATTGTTTAGCCGTTATTGACCGGCCTCACCTCCTTTCTGGTCCCTCCATCTTGCTTTGATGGCAGTGCTAGGCTTGGATTACGTGGCATAACGTAACCTCTTTAAAAACGTTTGGTTAATTGCTCAATCCGCTTTACGTGCTCAGGGTTGTAACAATCGCCAAAACGGGTTTGGGGTAACTGGGCTTTGCGGGCCATCAGTTCCTCGTACTCGGCCTCGTCCACCAGAGCCACGCAGCGGCCGATGGAAGATTCCCCATCCACAAAACGCCACGGGAAAAAACCGATGGTGGTGCGCCGGTTGAGCAGCAGGTCAATGTCGCCGCCAATGCACTCGGCGTGGATGATGTGGTGGGGGAACATTTCAATGTGCATTAACTGGTATTTATCGGGGGTGAAAACTTCGGCCAGGGACGCGCCATACATCTCTTGAAAGACCCGGTCGGCTTCGATGGCCTGGCGCGGCATCCAATCGCGAATGATGGTGTTCATGGGATGGTCGGCGCTGCCGCAGTCCACGCCAATCCAGCGGATTTTTTTGGCTTTGGCCCACTCGGCAAATTCGCGGTCGGGGCCGGAATGCTGCACCATGTAGCGCACTTCGTCGGCGGTAGGCATGTCCCAGCCAAAATGATGGTAGCCGGTGTGGATGATGAGGATGTCGTTTTCGCGCACTTCCACCCGTTCCTCAATCATTTTGGAGGTGTAAATCTGGTAGTCGCCTGCCGCGTCAGACAAATCCACCACCACCCCCGGCCCCATCAGGAATTCGTTCAAATCCAGGGCGGCAATATCTTTACCGGCGGTGTAAAAGTGGATTTCGCCGTCCAGGTGGGTGCCCAGGTGATTGGAGTGAGTCAGCAACTGGCCGTTGGCCCCGTTGGGGGCCTGTCGTTTAAAATACTTCAGTTGTAACGGTTCGTAGGTGGGCCACGGCGGGGTAGCCACCCCAAAGGGAATAGTCAAATCAATCAGTTTCATCGTAAAAATTCTCCTTTCGCGTGATAAACCACAAAGGCACAAAGGACACAAAGGCGCAAAGAATTAAAAGGGCTCTTTACGTTCTTCGTGACCTTTGTGGTCATAATACCATACGCCTGATGCCATTCTTAAAGAGCGGAACGTTAAAGTTAAGAATGAAACCCAGCCGGAGGTTGGTGGCTTTGAGATATGAGAGTAGTTGCGCTTCGTGGATAGGCAGGATTTTTTCTACGGCCTTGAGTTCGACGATGATCATATCGTTTATGACCAAGTCAATACGTTGTTCTCCAAGTGACACATTTTTGTAAAACACTTCAATTGTCTTCTGACGCTCAAAAGATGTGTTACGTAAGGTCAGTTCGTGACACAACGCCTCTTCATAGATTCGCTCGATAAACCCAGGCCCCAATGACCGATGGACTTCCATCCCCGCCTCAAGTAGCACACGACCAACTCTCTCCACCTCTTCCGGTATAGGCACAAATGCCTTCATTATCAATTCCTTATTCTACTTTGTGTTCTTTGTGTCCTTTGTGCCTTTTGTGGTTTCGCCTTTTATATCCGCTGTGGTTTTACTTTTTCACCGGCTCCAACGTCAATCCATAAACCGCCTCGCCGCCGATGATCCGCACCGGCTCCCAATTGGCCTTGAGCTTCATGCCTGCTTTGGGTTCGGGCGCTTTTACCCAGCCCATGGCTTTGAGGCCGTTCTTAAATTCAACAATGCCCAGAAACCGCGCTCTTTCATCAATGCCCCAGGGCAGGTTCCAAACGTCGGTATAGGTTACCAGTTTACATTCTTCCGGCGTTGGCGCTTCCTCAAATTCCCGCCCGTTGCAGTTGAGGCAGCGGAAATGTTTGGGGTTCATCAAATGACCGCAGCTTTTACATTTGTATGCTACCAGCTTGTTCATGATTCTCTCCTTAAAACAAAGGCCACCACGTTATTGCCAAAGCCGCCAAAGTTAAGCGAGAAACCTTTTTCGGCATCTTTCACCTGCCGTTCGTCGGCCTCGCCGCGAAGTTGCCACACCAGTTCGACTACCTGAGCCACGCCCGTGGCACCCACCGGATGCCCTCGCGCTTTGAGGCCGCCGGAGGGATTGATGGGCAGACTGCCGCCTATTTGCGTTTCACCGGAGGCCAGGGCTTTGGCCCCGGCGCCTTTTTCAAAGAAGCCGGCGTGCTCACTTTCGGCAATTTCCAGAATAGTGAAAGCGTCGTGCAGTTCGGCCACGTCAATATCTTTGGGAGAGAGTTTGGCCATCTCAAACGCCTTTTGCGCGGCCAGCCGCACGGCTTTCAAATCTGTGGGGTCGGCCCGTTCTTGCAGGGTGTGCGTGTCGGTGGCCTGGCCAAACCCGGCTACTATCACCGCCGGTTTTTTGAACTCCTTGACCATATCCGCCGGGCAGAGCAAGCAGGCGGCGGCCCCGTCGCTGACCGGGCAGCAGTCGTATAGCCGCAGCGGGTCGGCCACAATGGGATTGTTAACAATGGAGTGGGGGCTGGTCAGGATGCCTTCTAACGAGATATTCATGTGAATATGGGCGTAGGGGTTGAGCATGCCGTTTTGGTGGTTTTTGATCGCCACTTTGGCCAGATGCTCTTCGGTAACGCCATATTGTTGCATGTAGAGTCGGGCAAACATCCCGGCCATCGAGGGCAGGGTGGCCCCATAAATGTACTCGGCCTGGGGATGGGTCATGGCGGCCACAATATCGGTGGCTTTTGGCCCAATCACGTCGCGCATTTTTTCGCCGCCCACTACCAGCACCAGGTTGTAATAGCCGGAGGCTACGGCCAAAATGCCGTTCTTTAAAGCCGACCCCCCGGAAGCCGGGCCGTTTTCCACGCTGTCGGCTGCGGCCGGGAAGAGGTTGAGGCTGTCAACCAGGGCGCTGGCCACCGCCAGTTGGTGATTAAACAGGCCCGCGCCCATATTGCCCACGTAAACTGCGTCAATGGGTCTATTGCCAATGTTGGCGTCGTCCATTGCCTTGAGGGCGGCCATCGAAAGCATATCCAGCAGGCTATCGTCTTCGCGCCGCTCAAAAGGAACCATACCCACGCCTAAAATAGCTACGTTTCTCATTTTAGTTGCCTCCTCTTTGCGCCGAGGATTTGCTCTATAATCATTCTTTCACTGGCAATTTTGATTTCTTTTTGGGCCACGTCCATCAGCGGCTGGGGCGCGGGCCGGTCGCCCACGCACAAACGCCACTTGACATTCTCCCAGATTTCTCTGGTTAAAATGTAAAAGGTAGCCCCGCCTAACTCGTGCTGTTCGGTGTGGTTCAATTCCAGGCCGTATTCAATCATCCAGCGCCGGAAGCCGATGGGACTTTCGGCGGTGATCCACACCTCTTTTTGACCCAGGTACTCCAGGTGATGCTCCATTTTGGCTGCAAAAAGGTGCGCTCCAATCCTCAGCCCCCTTTCGATGGCCAGGGTGTGATAACTCATGCCAATGTCCTGGTTGACCATCCGGCCATTAACAATACCTACCAGGATGCCGTCTATCTGACCGGCCAGGCAGTAATGATCCCGCACTCGGTAGCGATACCAACCCAGCAGTTCGGCGTACAACCGGGCCGCGACGATGTCGTAATAATCCCGCGGGATGTCAATCGCCGGTTTGACCCCTTGCAGCAGGGTGGGCACGTCCTCCCGCTCAACCTGGCGGACGACCAACTTTTTTCCCGTGGCCAGGGTAATCACCTTGGCCGGATAGGGGGCCATCTGAAACGCGGGGGGTCTCAGCAGACCTTCCAGTTCCATATCCATAAATAAACACCTCCTTGTGTTGATAATAATTTTGAAAATTGAATAGGTGAATGAAGTAGGGGGGCGATTAAATAATTCCCCGGCTTCCAATCTTCCAAGAATGGCTAAACGCAGTACAAATCTCTAAATACTTCAAACGCCTCGGCAAAACACTGCTCCGGCGCATGTAATACTCCAGCCCCAACCATACCGATGCCCGGCTCTTTGTGGGCGATGCCGGTATTCAGGCGAGGCAGGATGCCTGTTTCGGCCACTTTACGCACGTCAATGCCCAGCGGCGTGCCTCGAAAATTCAAGGGGGGGATGGTAAAATGTTCATGCTCGGCAAAACAAATCTCATACATTTCCAGGGTGGCCTGCAAGGCGTCCTGCGGCGAGCCGCCCACAAAACGGGCGATAGCCGGGGCCGCGGCCATTGCAAAACCGCCAAAGCCCGCCGTTTCAGTAACAGTGCTGTCGCCGATGTCGGGGTTGGCGTCGGTCTCGGTAAAGCCCGGTAGGTAGAGGCCATCCACCATTCCGGCCGGGGCCGTAAACCAGCGGTCGGGCAGCCCGGCCAGGCGAAGGCCAAAGTCGGTGCCGTTGCGGGCCATTACGGTTAAAATTGTGGAACCCTCAATGCCTTCAGCCGGTTCCAGCATGGCCTTTCCGGCGGGCATCGAGAGGTTCAGGAAAAAATGGTCGTTGCGTTCAATGAACTCAAAAACCTCTGCGGCCCGTTCGCGGTTGGCGCAGGTGCGCATGATGGCCGGGGTGATAGCCCGCAAAAAGAGCGAGGTTCCGGCCCGGTTGCGGTTGTGGCACTCGTCGCCCATGTGCAGGGCCTGGCTGATAAGGGCGCGCAGGTCAATGCCGCCGGCAATGGATTCGAGCGCTGCTTTAAGGACGGGATAAAGCACCTGCTCCATCCAGCGTAACCGTTCGTACACGTCCGGCCCGTAGGCCCCGTAGCGCAGCACCCGGCCCAGCCCTTCGTTTTGGGTGGCGTAGGCAAAATTACCAAAGGTTTCGTTTTTAAGGATAAAGACCGGCATGGAGGGGGAGATGATGCCCGCCATTGGCCCTACGGCGTGGTAATGGTGGCAGGGCGCAAACTCAATCTCGCCGCTGGCCGCCAGCTCTGCCGCTGTCTGCTCGTTTTTGGCCTGCCCTTCATAAACCAGCGCGCCCATTACTGCGCCCTGTTGCGGGCCGCACATACGCTCCCAGGTAATGGGCGGCCCGGCATGCAGGATGAGCCGGTTGTGATAACCGGGGATGACCTCGTGGGCCAGGCCCATATCTATTAACACCGGCCGGCCTTGCTGGATACGGCTCACGGCTTCGGTGTTGGCCGCCTCAATATCTATGCCCTGGCGCGTCACCTGTAAGCGGGGGGCTAAGGGCGGTTTCCAATCCACCTGCGTTATCGATATACCCTGGTCTTGCAAACTCTCAGTAAAGGAGTGTAGTCCCACGTTGATGACATTTAAGGGATTGCCAAAAAAGGATTGGATGCTATTTTCGGTCATAGTTTTTCCTTTACCCCACCATAAATCCTGACAGCCGGGCAGCGGCAGCGTTACAAGGAACCACTACTACTCCCACCTCTTCTAACGTCTGCACCTGCCGGCTCAATGGCTGCGGGTCTTCTTCCGTGCCCGTCACCGAGGCGACGACAACCAACTCCCGGCCAGCCGCGGCTGCCCGCTGCCGCGCCGCGCGGATAGCCGGTCCCAGTTCGCTGGCGGGGTTGGGGTGCGCGCCGTAGCCTAACACCACGTCCAGGATAATCACGGCCACCGCCGGGTCGTCGGCCTCCTGGCGCAAACGGCGGAGGCGCAGGTCGTTGTCAATCATGGGGTGGGGGCGGCCCACGGTGAATTCGTCCTCGCCCAAATCCACGGCGCAGTGAGCCTGACTATGGGTGGCGTTAGCTAATTTTAAGCGGGGGTCAACGGCCACGTTCGACAGAACGTTAACGGCCATCTCTTCCCAGATGACCAGGGCTTCGGCGGCCAGAGTGCCGCCGCTAAAAAGGCCGCGCAGATACTTTTGGCCGGGTTTTAGTTGTGCCTTCAGTTTGACCGCTTGCGCCCTTAGGTCTGCGGTTTCCCGCTCAATCATTTCATCGGCGGCCGGCCCCTCGTAACCGGCCACCTCTGCGGCCAGGTAAGCCGCTTCTTGCAGGGTGCGGGCCGGAATGGCGCCCGCCTCATTGATGGGGGTGGGGTCGCCACCCAAAAAACAAATTACGGTTGGTTTGTTGCTTTGTTGAACTTGCGCCAGCACCCGCCCGGTGACGGTTGGCGAAGGAGGTTTGGAAATCAGCAGCAAGGCTTGAGTTTCGGGATCGGCCTGAAGCGCCTGGATACCGGCCAGCATCATCATGCCGCCCACCTCTTCTTTCATATCCCGCCCGCCGGTACCGATCCCCTGCGTCAGACCAATGCCCATTTTAGCCAACAGGGTGCTGGCTTCTTGCAGGCCGGTGCCAGCGGCGGCCACAATGCCCACCGGCCCGCGGGGGATAACGTTGGCAAAACCCAGGGCCACGCCGTTGATAACGGCCGTGCCGCAGTCGGCGCCCATCAGCAACAGGCCGCGGTCAACGGCGTATTTTTTTAGAGCTATTTCATCTGCAAGGGGGACGTTATCGCTAAAGAGGAGTACGTGCAGCCCGTTACGCAGGGCTTCCCGGGCTTCGGCGGAGGCATACTGCCCGGCCACGGAGATAACCGCCAGGTTAGCCGCCGGGTTACTTTGCGCAGCGCCCCGGATGGTGCGAGGTTGAAAGAGGGTTGATCCCGCGCCGGTGGTTTCCGACCGGCGCGACAGGTGGGTTTCGGCCACGACTAAGGCCTGGTCGGCGGCGGTATCGCTCTCAGCCTGAACCACAATTACCAGGTCATTGGCGGCGGCTTTTTTAATCTCCGGCAGAAGCAGGCCTGCTTCTTGTAAGATGGATTTATTGGCTTCGGTGGCCATCACCACCGCCGCATCGCTGACGCCAGGCAGTTGGGTCAGCTTGCGCGCGGTTTCCATGAGGGTGACGGAATCGTGATACTCGCTGAGTTTGATTCTATATTTTGTTGGCAAAAGACAGCTCCTTTGGTGTCAATTAACAAATATAGAGGCCAGTTATCTTGTTGTTCTCATTAAACCATCATGCTTGGCCGGGGTAGCAGGAAGGTACAGGAATCCGGCCAGCGTGTCTGCCCCGGAGGTTGCTCCGTGCGCCAGAACTTCTTGAACCGCCGCCGCAAGGTGGGCTTGGTGGCCGGCGCTCAGGGCGGCCAGCAGACGGTGCCAGGAAACAGAACATTCTCCCCGGGCAGCTGCTTGTAAAAAAGCGGTAGAAAGGGCTGTGGTGCGAGAAAACGCTGGATAGAGGAGAGTGCGGCAGAAAAGGGGGGGATTGGGATGGGCCAACCAGGCCCAGAGCATCACGCCCATAAGAAAATCGTCGCCAGCAGGGGTCAGCCCGCCTCCCAGCCCGGCCAATTTAGCGCCTGCTTCTTGCAGTTGTTTTAAGTTGCCTGTCCAACCTTCTGGCAGAGCTTTGCCGGCTTTTTGAGCCGCAGCCAGAATAATCCCGGTCAGCCCATGTTGCGGCGTAGCTTTTGCCAGTAACTGTAGCAGAGTATTGGCCGGAGCGCGGCGGCAGGCCAGCGCGCGTAAGAGCGGCAAGTGAGACTCAATCATTGAGCGGCAGGCCCGCAGGGTATCCCAGTCCGGTTGCGGCTCCCATACCATCGCCTGGCCCAGGTCAATCTGTAGTCCATTGACCCGCAGCCAATTTTCCTCCCCCGTTACCGGCGAGCCGGGATGAATCTTTATGAAAAAATCTGCTGCGCCGTCTATAACGATATTGAGCGGGCCGTCGCCAATTTGGGGAGCGACCAGGGCGATGATATCGTCGGTGGGCGTAACCAGATTGCAGGCGCGTTCAAAAACGGCCAGCGTCTGAGCGACAAACGACCCCCGGGCGAATTGTTGTTGCACCGGGCGGCT
>JAFGDY010000007.1 GCA_016931895.1 Anaerolineae bacterium | reverse complement strand
TTGGATGAAAGGCCAAAGGCACGAACACGCCGCTCCAAGTTTCTGGCTCTGGCGCCTGCTACTTAACATAAATTCACCAACAGTATCTATTATTCGCTAATTTCAATTTAACTATCTATGTCCCGTTTCTCCAGCCCCAACACCCGGATTACGGGAACAACAAACAGCAGGCCCGTATGGTGACGGGTAAAGTCGCCGACAATCCGCTCGGTGGCGGCAATGGCCTGTTCCAGAATTGTTTCGTCCTCAATTACGCTAAAAAGCGTGCGGTGATGCAACTCCCGGCTGACCAAAAGATCGCGAATAGAAGGGAACAGAGGAACATCATCTCGCATAGCCTTGCGCAGATGTCCCACCCCGGTGCTTTCCAAGATAGTTATCCCGGCGGGCCCCAACCTCTTCCCAGGCATCCAAAATGGAAGAACATTGTTCCAGGTTATCCAATACAAAAACCAACATATAAGCCATAATTATTTCTCCTTCATACAAGGTATCATCTATTTATGTTGATCATTTACCGGCGGGCATTTGGTATGTGACCATTTCTTAACCCTAACAACCTGCTTCACGTCTCAAGTTTTTGGGAAACTTTTACCGGCTCCGGTTGTTCAGTGGTTTTTGGATAAAGCGCCCGCAACATAATTGGCGTCAGCAACGTGGTGGCAATGACCATCAACACCACGCTGGTAAACACCTCTTCCGTAACCAGGCCAACGCCAAGCCCAACCGAAGCCACAATCAGCCCTACTTCGCCGCGGGAGGTCATCCCTACCCCCAGCCGCAGCGCTTCGCTCCGGGAGAAGCCTCCCCACAACGCCCCCAGGCCGCCGCCAACTATTTTTGAGAGTATGGCAATGCCAACAATGACTAAGGCAAAAGGCAAGCCGCCAATTCCCAGACTCCGGACATTGGACTCCAGGCCAATGCTCACAAAAAATATCGGCACCAACCAGCCATAGGCCAGGCTTTGAATGGATGTTTCAATTTGCCGCCGCAACGACGTTTTTGTAAAAAACAACCCGGCCAAAAAAGCGCCGGTAATGGCGGCTATGCCGCCCAGGGCTTCGGCTGTCCAGGCATAAAGTAGCGTAATTACAATAACCAACGCGATCACGCCCTGGCTGATGGGCAGCCGGTCAATGGCGGCAGTCAGGCGGGGAACAAAACGCATTCCCAACCAGATACCTCCTACCAGAAAAGCGACCATCTTAACCAATACCCACAAAACGGCCCCAATCCCCCCGCCCCCCTCTCCAACCAGAGCAATAAAAAACGAAAGAAGCACAATGTCCAATACATCATCAACCACGGCTGCCCCCAACAGGGCCACGCCCACTCGGCTGCGCAGCACCTTCAATTCCATCAAGGTCTGAGCCGAAATACTGACGCTGGTAGCGGCCAGTACCAGGCCAATGAAAAAGCCCTGTTGCAGATCAAAACCAAAGGGGATGGCCGCTATTGCCCCTAAAATCACCGGCGCTGCCACGCCCATAACCCCGGCCAGCAGCGCCGGCCGCCCGGCGTGTCGCATGGCCTCAATATCTATCTCCATTCCGGCAATGAACATTAAAAACAAAACGCCCAGGTGAGCCATCTGGCGGATAGTTTCTTCTAAATGCTCATCGCTAAACACGGGCCAATGGAGCATATTCAGCACTGTCGGCCCCAGAATCAAGCCAACCAGTAATTCACCCAACACTGCCGGCTGTCCTGCCCGGGTACTCAGATAGCCCCCCCCTTTGGCGGCTACAATAATAATGACCAGGGCCAATAACAATTGTAATAGGGGATCCATAAATCTTGACTCCTTATCTCATATTTGACTCCACTGAAAAAAGTCGGACTTTTAGAAGCAGCCACTATATCTAGGCATATAATCGACCTTTACCTACTATATGTAGTATGGTAATGCACAAAAGTCCGACTTTTCACCCTTTTTTCAGGAGAGTCATATTTCATCTTGAGCTTTACAAAGAAATGGTAGATTCCGGCTCTTCGGTAAGCGGCGTGACCGCTTTCTCGGGATCTGAATGAACTATGGCCGATGGCTGTTCCGCTGGCAGTTTCACCAGCTTATGATGAAGATAACTCCCCAGAACTTTTACGGTAGCCATAGCCGGAACCACAATCAACGCGCCCAAAACACCGCTCAAGGCCAGGGCCGTAATCAGACCCACAAAAACCAGGCCCGGATGCAGGTGCAATTTCCGCCCCATCAGTTGAGGACGCAGCCACAGGTTGTCTACCTGTTGAACCAGGGTGTAGACCAGAATTAACATCAACACCAGGCCAACAAGCGAAAAAGGCACCAGTCCGGCCCGAAACAGCCAGATGACCAATAGCGTGCCAAGCGCCATCAAAATGGTTAAAACCAGGAAAATAAAGAGTTGGACGCGTAAAAATAAGCTCCAGACCTCGTCAATCTCATCCAAAAGAAAGCGGGTGTCATCTTGATAACGGGCCGGAGCCAACCCCACCAGCCAGGGTTTGATTTTGGGACCGTCTTTAAGCAAGTAATAGAGACTGACCAAAATCACCGAGCCCCATAACAGATTGGTTGTTACTCCTGAAAGAATATGGAACGACCTTTCTGACACGGTTTCGAAAAGATTTCCACCCACCTGTTCCAGGTTTTCCAATAAGAGCCGGGGATAGAAAGAAAATCCCAGTAAAACTATTGGTTGAGCCAACCAATTTTCCAATTCGGCTATGGCCTCTAGCAGTTCATACTCAAGATAATGAAACTGGTTGACGGCTATCGCCCCTAGACCTGCCGGAATCCCTGCCAGAATCAACAGAAACATCAGGTAAACAATGCCCACGGCCAGTGGCCGGTTCAATCGCGTCCAGCGAGTGAGCAGCCGGACCGCAGGGGCCAACAGATACGCCAAAAGCGCAGCAATAGTTAACGCTTCCAACAGCGGGCCAGCCAGCACTACCAGTAAAACGGCTCCAGCCAGGACAGCCGCCACCGCCAAAATACGGGCTGTGTAAAACCAAAATCTATCCATCAAGGTACCTTTGTTTTATTCGCGTAAAAAGAACCCTAAAATGGTGCCGCTAACCACGTCCAAATCAATCTTGACCGGGTTGACCTCTTCACCCACCGCTTCTGATATAATCTGCTGCCACTGAGGTCCAACCTGTTCCATAATGTGTTCGCCAAATTTCTTAAGGGTTGATCGCCCCGCCTCGGTGCCAACTATCCGTTGTTCGGCCGGGGTTAACACGCCTTCCAGCAAAACTGTAATGGCCTGCCGGTTCATAACCACAACGGCCCGGCTGGGGCGATTCCCTGTGTAATTTTCCCAGAAATCCTGGAGGCTTTGCCCCACTTTTAATTGCAACGCCTGAGTTTTGGTTGTCATTAGTCGCAGCCACCTTTCTCTGGTTGGTTACGTGCCAAAAATTATCTCTTTACCTGACTACACCGGTGCAATTGTTCTATCCGGCCTGACCATCAACACCGAATAATGGATATCAAACACATCTTGCTTCTTATATTTGCCCCAACCAACCGCGTCGCTCCATCCACTTGGCCAGCTCTAACACCGGCGAAACGGTGAAAGCCAGGGCCCCCACAATAATCCAATCAGTCAACCGCAGGCTGTAGGTGGTAAACGGGGCGTGCAGGAAAGGCAGGTAAACAATCAAGGCCAGCAGCAGCAGTTCCCACCCTACCGCCAGGTTGAGCCATTTGTTGGCCAAGGGCCGGTTGAATACCGATTGGCGGTCGGAACGGAAGTTGTAGGCTTTGAAAAACTGAATGAGCACCAGCGAGACAAAGGTCATGGTCATGGCCTCGGCAATGCTGCGCCCGGAATTGAGCGCCCAGGCAAACAATCCCAGGTTGACCAGCGTTGACCACAAGCCGCCCACCATTAACAGGATGACCACTGGCCGGGTAAAAATGCCTGTCCGCGGGTCGCGCGGCTTGCGGCGCATCAGTCCCTTTTCCGGCGGGTCTACGGCCAGGGCCAGGGCCGGCAGGCCATCGGTGGCCAGGTTCACGTATAAAATTTGCACCGCCGTTAACGGCAGGGGCAGGCCCAACAGGGTCGCTCCGGCCATCAAACCAATTTCGCCCACGTTAGACGAAAGCAAATACATTAAATATTTTTTGATATTGCCAAAGATGCCGCGCCCTTCTTCTACCGCCGCGACAATTGAGGCAAAATTGTCATCGGTAAGGGTGATGGCGGCCGCCTCTTTGCTGACATCGGTGCCCGTAATGCCCATGGCCACCCCAACATCGGCTTTTTTGAGGGCTGGGGCGTCGTTCACCCCGTCGCCGGTCATGGCTACAATGTGGCGCTTTTGTTGCAGGGCCGTAACCACGCGCAGTTTATGGGCCGGAGAAACGCGGGCGTAAACTTCAATATTCTCCACTTCACGCTCAAATTCCGTTTCACTCATAGCTTCCAATTCTACGCCCGTCACCACCCGGCCCGTTTTGAGAATGCCCAACTCGCGGGCAATGGCCTGGGCGGTCAGGGGGTGGTCGCCCGTGATCATGACCGGCTTGATACCCGCTTCTTCACACGTTCGAATAGCAGCGGCCACTTCAACGCGAGGCGGGTCAATCATTCCCACCAGGCCCAGAAAAACCATATCGCGTTCCGCATCCTCAATTTCGGCCGTGGGCTTATAGGCTACAGCTAATACCCGCAGGGCCTCACCGGCCATTTGTTGGGCGACGGCCAAAACAGATTCGCGGGCCGCATCATCAAGCATCAATGCTTCATTTTCACTCAACTGCTGCCGGCATGAGTCCAGAATGATCTCGGGAGCGCCTTTGGTATAGGCCACCGGGCCATCGGGGGTGGCGTGCAGCGTGGTCATGCGTTTGGTTTCAGAGGTGAATGGAATTTCGTTAGTGCGGGGAAATTGGGTCTCAAGATCGGCCTTGTCCAGCCCCGCCTTGGCCGCGGCCACGACCAGCGCTCCTTCGGTGGGGTCGCCTTTAATATCCCAACGGCCATCGTTTTGCACCAGCCGGGCATCAGAAGCCAGGGCGCCGCCGCGCAGCAACGCCAGCAAGGGCGCAGAGGGCGTTACGGTTGAGCCGTTTTGGGAAAATGCGCCGTTGGGGCTATAACCGGCCCCGGACACCTCAAAGGTATGCCCGGCGACAAAGATTTGGCGAACCGTCATCTCGTCTTTGGTCAAGGTGCCGGTTTTGTCGGAGCAGATTATTGAGGTGCTGCCCAGCGTTTCCACAATGGGCAAGCGGCGCACCAGGGCGTGGCGTTTGACCATGCGCTGCACGCCAATTGCCAGCGAGATAGTGACTACCGCCGGCAGCGCCTCCGGCACGGCGGCCACCGCCAGGGCAATGCCAAAGATGAACATTTCTAAAGCGGGCTGGCCGCGCAATAACCCCAAAATAACAATGAGCAATACAATGCCCAACGTCGCTTTGGCCAGGGTTTTGCCTACTCTATCCAAGTTCTCTTGCAGCGGCGTTTTGCCAACTTCTACGGTTTGCAGCAGCCCGGTGATCCGGCCAAATTCGGTCTCCATGCCGGTGGCTACCACCACAGCCTGGCCCCGGCCATACGTAATAACCGTGCCCGAATAGATCATATTTTTGCGGTCGCCAATGGCTAATTGGCCGTCGGCCAGCGGGTTGGTGTGTTTGCTCACCGGCACCGACTCGCCGGTAAGCGCGGCTTCTTCCACTTGCAGGTTGATTGATTCGACCAACCGGGCATCGGCAGGCACTTTATCGCCCGCTCGCAAAAGAATGATGTCCCCCGGCACCAGATCGCGGGCCGGGATTTCAAACTCATCGCCATCACGCAACACAGTGGCTGTGGGCGCGGCCATCTGGCGCAGGGCGGCAATGGCTCGTTCGGCGCGATACTCTTGCACAAAGCCCAACAACACGGCAAACAGCACAATAACAGAAATGGCAATGGCCTCAACCCCGTGGCCAAGAAAGGCCGAAACCAGGGTGGCCAGAAGCAAAATGATTACCAGCACGTTCTTAAATTGCTCAAATAGAATAGTCCACGGTGAAATCTTGCCTTCGGCCTGCAACTCATTTACACCGTACTGGGCCAGGCGGCGGGTCGCTTCAACGTCGCTCAATCCTTTGGGATCAGTCTCTAATTCTTTAAAGATTTCGGCTATTTCTTTTTGATACCAATCAATCATTGTTTGTCCCTCAAAATATGTTAATAAATATTCGCCACGCTTTGTCAGGTAAACAAAAAGGCCAACACCAAAAATTACCCTGCCGGGTGATAAGGTGTTGGCCTAAATTACGGCTAATCTGCCCTGATTCAATAGCCTATCTTCCGTCTTATCTGCCAAACTGACAGTTATTCAATTGATTAAAATAGATTATAGCTTGATTGTTCTCTCAGGCAAAACCAGCAAGTGAAATTTGGTTTAGGCAATCAGAAATTGCTGTTTCTATAACCCCCTGTTAAAATGAGGTCTGAAAGCGGCAGACAAAGTTCTGACTTAAATAACAAGCTAATTTACGCGGCCGAGTTCGACGGTGCAGCGTTGAGGTCAAGAGATGAGCAAAAAAACCCGCGGGGAATATGAAGATGAATTTAGCCGGGCGATTATCAGGCTGGAGAAGGAATATTTTGGACGCGGCCCGGTAGAAATACGCACCTTCTTTCTGAATGATATGATCGTGGTGCGCCTGCGTGGCATTTTAGCGCAGGCGGAAGTAAAATTGTGTAAAACCACTGAGGGACAAGCCCTGGTTAAAGAAACTCGCCGCTGCTTGTTTGAGTCTTCCCGATTTTTACTTGAAAATGCGGTACGAGAGATTGTTGGCTGCAATGTTATCAGTTTGCATACCGATATGAGTACAAAAACGGGTGAACGAATCATTGTGCTGACGGTTGATACCAAGCTGGATGATTTGGTTAGGCCAACATCGTAGAAAAACTCATCGGGCCAAACTCCTGATTTGGTGTTGATGATAGTACGCCTGCTTTATCCCATTTCATGATAGGCTGGCCAACATGACTATTTCACCTATAGGTCACTTTCAACCCACTTACAGCTTGGGTATAACGTGAGTAAAGGGTGAGTATAATCTATAAGCTGACCATTTCGGATTGGCAACAATATACCACATAGCCGTTACCGATTTTTGGTAGTTCGGCTATAAAAAATCGTAAGCTTTCTTTGTACAGCCGGATTGGGTATTTTGTGATAGCCTGAATACATAATTTTTGATTGTGCTGGGATCAAATACGGTCAGACCGTCAAGTAAATCCAACCAGGCGTCGGTCCGTTTCCGTAGGCAGCCGTACACCCTCACTAATGACACACACAAATTCTAAACGTAAGTAGACATGTTTCTTCTCCTAAAATATGCCCCAGCCGCTTGTATCGTACCACAGGTTATGTTAATATTAAGGAAAACATAGTGGCGCCGGGTTTATGACGACCGGCGACCAACGACCAACGACGAAGGGCCAATGACCAATGATTAAATTTCGTCGTCTGTCGTTCGTCGTTCGTCGAAAATCTCGCGCCAGGAGAACAGCCATGGCCCCACTCTGGCAATCCATAAAAACCATGCTCAACCGGCTCGCCGGAGCGATCCCCGGCAGTCGCGCCCGCGCCGCCAGCGAGCCGATCCCCCGCTATTACGTCATCCAACCCGGCGACACCCTGTGGCGGCTGGCCCAGCGCTTCCACACGACCGTGCCGGAATTGGCCGAGGCCAATCATCTTGAAAACCCCAACCTCATCATTGTGGGCCGGCGGCTCATCATTCCCACCGGCCAAGTTGAGCCGGAACCGGAACCCGCGCCAGCGCCCCCCCCAGAACCAACACCCGCCCCCCCGCCTACTCCTCCGCCCGGCGAGGCCTATTTTGACTACGAGGTCCAGCCCGGCGACACTCTCTGGCGACTGGCCCAGCACTTTGAAACCACGGTGCAAAAATTGGTTGACCTCAACCAGCTCGAGGATCGCAACCTGATTGTGGTGGGCCAAATCCTGCGCATTCCCCGCCGCCCTGAAACGCCGGAACCCACCCCGGAGCCAATTCCAGAACCAACACCCGCACCCAGGCCGGAGCCGGAACTCCCGCCCACAGGCGAACCGGTCAAAGCCCTTTACCTGACTTATTGGGCGGCCCGTCACGCCGGGCTGCGCAGCCACGCCCTGGAATTACTGGCCGAGACCGAACTGAACGCCATTGTGATTGATATTAAAAGCGATACTGGCGACTTTCTCTTTTCCGCCTTCACCACCCCCACCCTCACCGAGGCCGAACTGGCCGCCGTCATGCACACTGCCGAAGGGGAAACATACGAGCAGCTTGACCTCTCCTGGGCGCGAACCACTGCCGCTGTCGCAACCTACGACGAGGTGCGCGACTTCAGCTCGCTGATGGCCTGGCTCAAGGCCCACGGCATTTACACCATTGCCCGCATTGTGGTGTTCAAAGACGATGTGCTGGCCCAACAACGGCCCGATCTGGCCATTAAAGACAACCGCACCGGCCAGCCCTGGCGCAATGATAAAGGCGTGGCCTGGACCGACCCCTTTCTGCCGGAAGTATGGCAATACAACGCCAACATTGCCCTGGCCGCCGCCCAACACGGCTTTGACGAAATCCAATACGATTACATCCGCTTCCCCACCGACGGGCCTACCGAATACGCCCAATACGCCGCCGAAAACACGCCCGAAACCCGGCAGGCTGTCCTGGGCAGCTTTTTGGCCCTCACCCGCGACACCCTCCAAAACAACCCGGTCAAAATGGCCGTGGATATGTTTGGCTATCCCTGCTGGCGCGCCGACGACCCCGGCATCGGCCAGGTCATCGAAAGCCTGGCCCCCCACATTGACGTGTTGTGCCCCATGCTCTACCCCTCCACCTTTGGCGCGGGTCTGCCCGGCTACCCCCAATACAACCAGGCCATTGCCTTCCCCTACGAGGTGGTTTACCTCAGCACCGTCCGGGCCGTGGAGCGGCTGAAAAAAGTTAATCCCCAGGCCGTTGTGCGCGATTGGATTCAAGACTTTCCCGATTACCGTTTTGACGGGCGCACCTACACCCCGGCAGAGATCCGCGCCCAGATACGCGGGGCCATTGAGGGTGGCTCCCGGGGCTGGATGCTGTGGGACCCGCGCAACCTCTACACCCGCGAGGCCCTTGCCTCCGCTCAGGAGCCGGAACCGGCGCCCCCGCCCACCCTCACCCTGCCCGCCTACCCGCCTAACCTCATGGGTAATATTCTTATCCTGGAATACCACAACATTGCCGAACCCGAAGGGCGCTGGACGCGCACCCCGGCCAACTTCCGCCAGGACCTGGAATATTTACTCAGCCACGGCTTTTACCCGGTCAATCTGATTGACGTGGTGCGCGGTAACCTGGGCCACGTGCCCAAAGGCCGCCGGCCGGTGGTGCTTACCTTTGACGACTCCACCGCCGGGCAATTCCGCTACCTGGCCGACGGCAGCCTTGACCCCGACTGCGCTGCCGGTATCCTCCAGGTTATGCACCAACAACACGGCGACGACTGGCCCCTGCGGGCTACCTTTTTTGTGCTGCTCAACGCCGACGAGCCGGGCCCGCCTCTCTTTGGCCAGGGCGACAGCGGCCCGAAAAAACTGCGCGCCCTGGTGGAATGGGGCATGGAAATTGGCAGCCACACCATTAACCACCGTCACCTGGGCCAGGCCACGCCGGAACAAATCAAATGGGAACTGGCCGTCTCCCAGAATCGCCTGGAGGCCCTGCTGCCCGGCTACCGGGTGCGCTCCTTTGACCCGCCCTTTGGCGCGTACCCGGCCGACATTGGCCTGCTCAAAGAAGGCTACTCGGAGTCGGCCGGGCTGGCCTACCAATACGAGTGCGCCGTGAAAGTGGGGGCGCAGCCGGCCCCGTCGCCCTTCTCGCCTGATTTTGACCCCTACCGCCTGCCCCGCGTGCAGGCTTACCAGCCAGAACTGGATAAATGGCTGCCCCATATCGAGCGCCACCCGGAGTTATACTACGTCTCCAACGGCGGCGAGGGCGAGACCCCCACGGTCACCCTGGCTGCGGTCAGTCTCCCCTCCGGCGAGACGCCGGAAAGCCAGGCCGCCGCTTTCCACGTTGACCCCCACCCATGGCCGCGCCTGATCGGGCCGGACGGCCAACCCTTTTTCATTGTGGGCGTCAACTACGAGGGCTACTTTGACCGGGCCTGGCACATGTGGGATGAAGACAAATACGACCTGGCCCTGATTGAAAAAGACTTCCGCAAGGCCCGCCAGGTGGGCTTCAACGCCCTGCGCCTGTTTGTGCAAACCCCGCTGGAAAAAGAACTGGCCGCCGGCAATTTTGACCGACTGGACCTGGTGCTGGAACTGGCCCAACGCCACAAACTGGCTGTGCTGCTGGCCCTCAACGACGACCACAGCGGCCACCTGACCCGCAACGGCGAACTGAACGCGGCCATTGCCGGGCATTATCGCGGCCATCCCGCCCTATTGGGCTACGACCTGGAAAACGAACCCAAGCTGTACCACCTGCTGGTGGCCCGTTACGCCGACGACCAACCCGCGCCGGTGCAATCCCCGGCCCTGACTGACCATTACGGCGAGCGGGTCAGCCGGGCCGGGGTGGAGCAAATGCGCCAGGAGGGTCGCATCCCGGCCTCGCTCAGCGGCGACATGGCCTACTATTACGCCAACGCCCTGCAATTCTTCCTGGAGTTCAACGAGGCTTATAATGAATGGCAGCGCCAGACCGGACAAATGGTAACAGAGTTCATCACGTCGCCCGCCGCAGCCCCCTGGCAAACCTACCTCCAGGTAATGAACGATACCGTAGCAGCCTGGATCACGCCCCAACTGGCGCCCCTCCGCGCCGCCGACCCCACGGCCCTGGCCACCATTGGCTGGGACTGGCTCTTTTTTGCCTCCCTCTCTGCCAATCACGTCCTCGACTTTCAGCAGTTCCATTTATACGGCCCGCGCAGTTTGGGCGGTCTGCGGGCGCTCCTGGCCATGCTGGACAGCCTGAAGCGCCGCTTCCCCGATATGCCCGTGATGGTGGGCGAGTTTGGTTACTCCAACGCCACCGGCAGTAACCCGGCCCGGTCGCAATTGGTCTCCCAAACCATCACCGCCCTTTACGAAGGCGCGCTCATGGCCTACCTGCGGGCCAACGGCTTGGCCGGGGGCATGAAGTGGATGCTTAACGACGCCACCGGCCTGGACAATCCCTTTGAAGCCAACCTGGGGGTGTACAGTCCCGGGGACCAGCCCAAAGTGGTGGCCAAAGTGATTGAAAACTACGCCACCTTATGGTCGCACCGGGCCGAAACCGGCGATTTTAGCCTGCGGGATGACCCGCTGGCCGAGATTGCGTATCGCCACACCCTGCCTGGCGTTTCCATTATGGGCGGGGGGCGGCACCAGGATTTGGCCCTGGATTGGCAGGCCAGTGAAGGCACCCACCTTTACCTGGCCTGGGCCGAGAATATCACGGTTAAAGCCATGGCCGGCGGACAAATTGCCCTTAACCCGCCGGAACTGCTGCCGGATTGGGCCGGCCATGCTTCTATTTTGTACCGCCTGGAAGAGGGCCAACGCATTCGCCTGAACGTTTTTCCGGCAGACGAGCGCGCCACCTGGACGGTGCAGGCCAACCAAACTTACGTGATGGCCAAAGGGGCCAAAAAACCTCAACCGCCGGAACCCGGCCAAATCCCCCAACCCGGCCCCGGCGAGCACGTTATCCTGCTGCCCGATACCCAGGCTCACCTGGACGCGGCCCGGGCTTACCTGGATGCCTTCCGGCCCGACGTTAGTTTCCAACCCCACCAGGCTGTGGGACGCTGGCCTTACGTGACCATTGGGGGCGATAGCAGCAGCATTAGCGCCGCCCAAGAAACGGCCCTGCGCAACGCCGGGGCCTGGGTGGAGCGCGTGGCCGGCGACACCATCGCCGGGACCAAAACCTTACTGAACCGGCTGGCTGCTTCAGGGCATCGCTTTCTGGCCGGCGCGCCCGAACCTCCGCCCACCCCGGAGCCGGAACCGGAACCACCCCCACCTCCTGAACCCGAACCCGGCACTTACACCGTCCAGCCGGGCGACACTTTATGGCTGATTGCGGTTAAAGTATACGGCACCGGCGGGCTGTGGTACCTGATCTTTGAGGCTAACCGCGACCTGCTGGATGACCCCGGCCGCATCCGGCCCGGCCAGGTGCTCAAAGTGCCGGCCAAACCATAAACAAAACGTAACTATTCACCCTGTTTCCGATGTCACTGCGAGCCAGAGGCGAAGCAGTCTCCATCCGGCATTGGAGATTGCTTCGGGCTATGCCCTCGCAATGACAAGCCAAGAAGGCGAATAGTTACAACAAAACATCCGGCCCTGTTTGCGTATTTTCCCCATTTCAATAGTATTAACTGGCTGTACCTTTTGGGAGAAGAAACCTATTATTTGGGGACAGCTTGAGCTTCCAAGAACTTATCCGCAGCCTGGCCATTTGCGCCTATGACTGATATATTTATTGATAAAACGTCGTCTCGCGGCTTGGTCAAATCAAAGCCGGCCCTCAATATCCGCTGGCAGCAACTGGCCCTGCCCCTGGGCGTTTTTTTGGTCATTCTATTACCGCGCCTGCTCACCCTCAATACCTTTCTCACCGCCGACGAAGACGACCAGATCAACTTTGCCCATCTTTTTCTCAAATCAGCCTTACAGGGCGACTGGAGTGGGGCGCTGGTATTGGGTTATCCCGGCGTGCCCACCCTGATTTTGGGGGCCGGCGGGGTTGGCCTGCGTTATCTCTTTCATTATATGGGGTGGCTGCCCCTGCCCTGGGTCACCGCTGATCTGCTGACCACCCTGGAGCAAGTGACCCCCCAATTTGGCGTATTTGCCTATCCCCTGGACTTTTTGCTGTGGGTGCGCGTGCCCCTGGCCCTGGTCGCCTCGTTGAGCATTTTTGGCATTTACCGGCTGGCCCGGCGGCTACTGGATGAACGGCTGGCCCTGTTAGGCACCCTGATCATTGCCTTTGACCCCTTTATCCTGGCCCACACCCGCGTGATCCACGTAGACGGCCCCCTGGCCTACTTTATGTTTCTCTCCTTTTTGGCCTTTTTGCTTTATTTAGACCAGGGCGGCTGGAAATGGCTGGTGCTGTCCGGTCTATTTGGCGGGTTGGCTGCCCTCAGCAAAACGCCCGCAGTTCTGCTTGGCCCCATCTTGGTGATTAGCGGTTTATTTTACGCCCTCTGGCCCCCATCCGGCCTGGCCCGTTCAACCCGCTGGAAAAGGCTGGGCATTGCCCTGGTAGTGTGGGGCCTGGTGGCCGCAGCGGCCTTTTTTGCCCTGTGGCCCTCTATGTGGGCCAGGCCGGCTTACGCCCTGCAATGGATTATCCAGAATATCCAGAGCGTCAACCGCACCGCCCACCGCACCACGGGCATTTTTTGGGGCAACCGGCAAAGCGACCAGAACCCGCTCTATTACTTAATTGTTTTTCCTTACCATCTCACCCCCCTCACCACCGTCGGCGTGATGGGGGCAGTGGGGCTGATAGGAGCCGGGTTGGTGGCCTATTGGCGCAAAACCAACGACGCGCTGAATAACTGGCTCCGTCGCAGCCTGCCCCTGGCCCTGAGCCTGGTGGTTTACGTTATTGCTTTCATCATCCCGGTGTCCGCCATCTCCCGGCGCGGCGACCGTTACATTCTGCCGGTGTTTTTTGCCACCGGCCTGCTTTCGGCGCTGGCGCTGTGGTGGCTGGCCGCGCTGGCCCTCAAATATCTGCCGCCCGGCCTGGTCAACCGATTTGGGCTCACCCCAACCCGGCTGGTGAGCGCGGCGATACTCGTCCAGGCCCTCCTGGTTCTGTTCTACCATCCCTATTACCTGGCTTACTTCAACCCCCTCATGGGGGGAGGGCGCACGGCCCCTTACCGGATCAACATTGGTTGGGGCGAAGGGCTGGATTTGGCCGCCCGGTACTTAAATGAAACTACGGGCTTGCCAAAACCCCAGGTGGCCGCCTGGTACAGCGGCCAATTTGCCCCGTTTTATCGCGGCCCAACCATTGACCTCTCTAACCACAGCGCGGCCCTGACCGGGGAATACACGGTATTTTACATCAACCAGGTACAGCGCAGTTTTCCCAGCCGGGAACTGCTGGCCTACTTCCAGCAGCGCAACCCGCTGCACGTCATCGAGCTGGGCGGGATAACGTATGCCTGGATTTACCCGGGGCCGGTGATCAGTCAAAACCCGCCCAAACGTTATGCTTTTCCGGTTGAGGCCTTGTTGGGCGGCGGCGCCGGCCTGATTGGCCTGGATATCCCCCAAACCACCATGCCGGTTGACGCTTATGCCCTCTCCCCCCAGGAGAAAAAGGCGGCGGCTGAACTGCCCTACGGCCCAGTTGAGGGACTGCCTGTAACCCTTTATTGGGAAACCGTCGGCAAAATCCACGGGGAACACAACATTTATATCCGCCTGATGGATGACGCCGGCAACGTCTGGGGCCAGGTTGACCGCATGATCCTGAGCGGCCTGTGGCGCCCCGACCGCTGGTATACCGGCTACTTTTTACGAGATGAATACAAACTGGCCATTGACCCGGCCACGCCCCCGGGCGCGTATCACTTTGAAGTGGGGATGTACGATTTTGTGACCGGCCAGAGCTATGGCGTGGCCAAAAATATTGGCCAGCTTACCCTCACCGCGCCCCGCCGGGTTCCCCCACCCAACCCGCTCAACCTGCCCACCACCTTGTCCACGGCGCTCAACCCATCGCTTACGCTGGTGGGGCACAATTACCGGGATACCCAACTTCCGCCCGGCGCAGAGGTGGTGGGCAAAATCTTCTGGCAGGCCGCCAAAGCCGGCAACCCCGATTATGGGCTTGAATTTTCCCTGGTCACGCCTGACCGCAAAGCGTACGTGATTGCCGAAATGCCCCTATCCCCGGCATACCCGCCTTCACAATGGCGGCGTTCCGAGATTGTGGCCGGGGCCTATCGTTTTCGCATTCCGGCCATTGCCCCCCCGGGCCAATACCCCCTCTACGTGAATGTGGTTGATCCTCAAACCGGGCAGGGCCTTGGCCCGGTCACGGTGCTGGCCAATATTACTGTTGAGGCCCAGGACCGAAATTTTGAATTGCCCGCGGGCGTTACGCCTATTTCGGCCTATCTCAACGACGAGATTGAACTGGTGGGCTACAAGTTGGTGGACCATACCGTAACCCCCCGCCATTCCTTTGGCTTAAGGCTCTACTGGCGTAGCCTTAACTTTGCCGATACCAACTACACCGTTTTTGTGCACGCCGTTGGCCCCGACCAGGTGATCCGCGGCCAGTGGGACAGCCAGCCGGCGCAAGGCGAAGCGCCAACCAGCGGCTGGATACCCGGCGAGGTGGTGGAAGACTCCTACCAGATACCTATGGCCAAAGATGCCCCGCCCTGGAAGTACGACATTTTTGTGGGCATGTACGACCCCCTCACCGGCGAACGCCTGCCCCTATCCAGCCCCAACGCGCCCGTGTCCAACAACCGGGTCTGGTTGACCCGCGTGCAGGTGGTAGAACAGTAAAACAACCCTCAACAGGGCAACAAACCCTTATGCGCAAATTACGTTTTACATTTTACCCCAGAGAAGGGGCCATCCTGTTACTCTTTATCCTGCTCAGCCTGGTGATGCTCTACCCGCTTTCCACTCACCTGAGCAGCATGGTCCCGGACCCCACCGACCCCCTGCTCAATGTATGGCGCATGCAGTGGAACGCGCGCGCCTTTCTCAACGGGCCAAACGGCGTGGCCAACTTATTCAACGCCAATATCTTCTATCCCTTCCCCCTGACCCTGGCCTACAGTGAACACTTTTTAATGATCACGGCCCAGGCCCTGCCCTTTCTGCTGCTGGCCGAGGGGCATTTATGGGGTATGAATGTATCCGTACTCCTTACCTTTATCCTGTCCGGTTACGCCATGTACCTGCTGGTTGCCGCCTGGACCGGCCGGCGCTGGGCCGGGCTGGTAGCCGGGCTGCTCTTTGCTTTCTCGCCCCACCGTTTTGGCCAACTTAATCACCTGGAATTATTGGTCACTCAATGGCTGCCTTTAACTCTACTGACCCTCCACTGGGCCCTGACCCGGCCTGGCCGGCGCTACCCGGCCTTGTTCATCATCTTCTTTAACCTGCAAGCCCTGTCAGGCACGCACTACGCTTTTAACCTGACAATTGCCTGCGCCTTACTGACCCTGGTTTACGCCCTCACCCGGCGCATTGCCTGGCGGCGCGGGCTGTGGCTGGCTGCGGCTGTTTCCCTGGCCGTTACCCTGCTGCTCAACTGGCCGGTGTGGCGCATGTACCTGCGCTTCAGCGACAATATGGGCGCTATCCGCACGCCCGGCGAAGTGCGTATCTACAGCGCCGCCCTCACCGACTATTTCACCAGCATCCCCCACAACTTTATCTACGGCAAACTGCTGGGCACCTTTGGCCGCTGGCAGCCGGCCGGCCACCAATTCCAGCCCTTAATGCCGGTAGGGGTGACCGGCCTGCTGCTGGCTCTGCTTGGCCTGGCAGCCCTCTTCTGGCCAAAGGCCAGGCGCAAACTTGCCCTGAGCGAAGTCGAAGGAGCAGTCAAAGGATCGCCAATCGCCTCAACCTACGCTTTCTCCACCACCCTCTTTTTGCTTCTTCTCACCCTGCTGGGCCTGCTGCTCTCCTTTGGCCTTAACGAAGAAGCCCTCGGCCCGGGGCTGGTTCCGCTCTTAAGATATTCGCCCTACGCCTGGCTCTATGAACACGTAGCCCTATTTCAAGGCATTCGTGTGCCGGGCCGGTACGGGATTTTGGTGGTGCTGGGTTTGGTTGGCTTGGCCGGATGGGGAGTGGCCTGGATTATGAATCGCCAATGGCCAACCCATCTTGAGCCTTGTCCTGAGCGAAGCCGAAGGAGCAGTCGAAAGATCGCTAATCTTTTGGTGATTGTCTTGGCCGGGCTGATTTTAGTAGAGTATTGGTCTGCGCCGTTGGTTGGCCCGGAGTTTCCGGGCGGACGGGAGATTGCGCCGGTATATTCCTGGCTGCAACAGGAAACGCCGCCGGAGACGGTGGTGCTGGAACTACCCTTTCAGGGCGCGTCAGAATTTATTTACGAATACTATGCCTCCTACCACTGGCGGCGACTGGCCAACGGCGGCACGGGCTACACCCCGCCTATTTACAAAGAATTGCGCCAATGGTTCAACGCCTTCCCCGATGCTCGTTCGGTGGACGTGGCCCAACAACTGGGCATTGACCTGGTTATTTTGCATCCAACCTCTTACAGCCCGGAAAACTGGCAGCGCGCGCTGGCCGACCTGCCGCTTTATCTGCCGGCGATTGCCCAAATTACCCAGGTGGGCGACGATCTGGTTCTGCACCTGGCCGAGCCGTCCTGCCAGGCCGAACCCGGCCTGGTGCAGGCCACCCTCACCCCAACTAAACTGGACGGGTTGCCCTACGCTGCCCAGGTGGCCTATCACAATCAAGGAGCGGCGGCTTTTGTGGCCGATGTGCAGCAGGTCAGTTATTTAACTTTTACCAAAGGCTCCCGGAAAAACTTTACCGAACCGCTGGTTACTCCCGCCAACGAAACCCAAGCCGTCATCATTCCCTTACAAAATTCAGCGCCAGCAGCCAACCTGGCCGGGGCCTGGCTGGCTACGCTCAACCGCACCATCTCGCTTGAAACCCCGGCCGCTGGCGAAAGACAGGCCCCTGCCCCAGACGATGGAGACGAACCGGGGCAGCCCCTTGGTTTGCAATTTGCCGATGGACCCCGGCTGCTGGCCTATGATTTTACGCCCCAGAGTCCGACTGCTTGCGGCCCCCTAGCCGTATCCCTGCAATGGACAGGCGGTCGAACCGGCGATACCGCCATTGTGCAACTGCTCGATCCTTTTGGCCGCGTGGCTATTGAACATGTGGCCCAACCCTGGACCAACAACGCCGGTGGGCTTGACACCCGCACTTTGTCCCTGCCCGGTCCGCTCCCGCCCGGACGCTACGGCCTGCGGGTTCTGGTCAAAGCGGACGACGGCTCGGAACGCCTGCCGGTCACCGATACCGGCGTTACCATCCCCACCGACCAGATTCCGCCGCTGCCGGTGGTCATTCATCCCGGCCCGCACGCGATGGCTATCCATGAACTTGCCGGACCGCCGGTGTTTGGCCGGGCCGTTAGTCTGTTAGGCCATCAGTTAACCCAGCAGCAGGTGGGGGCCGGTGACTGGCTGCGCTTCTCGTTGGTGTGGCAAGCAGAGCAATCCATAGAAACAGAACTGACCGTATTCACCCAACTGCTTGGTCCCGACGGCCAGGTGTGGGGCCAGCGCGACAACCAACCCGGCGGCGGCTGGTACAGCACCCCGTTATGGCCGCCCGGCCAGCCGGTTATTGACGATTACGCCTTTCAAATCCAAACCGGCGCGCCGCCCGGCCCCTATCGCCTGGTGGTGGGGCTGTATCATCGCGACACCCAGCAGCGCCTCCCCACCCAAACCGGCGCAGATTTTGTGGAAATAGGCACAGTGATAGTGGAATGAGCAAAGTTGAAGAAACGCAAAACGCAAACAGCAAACATACATGCAATAATTCCCTTTCTTTATCGTATGCAGGACGTTCGCGCTTCATCCCCCATTCCTCATCCTTCATCCTTCCTGCCCCCGTCGTCTACCTCCTCCTCAGTCTCCTTGTCACCTGGCCCCTACTGACCCATCTGCAAGGCTGGGTGCCCGGCTCCGGCGACTGGGGACAAAATATGTGGGCCTTGTGGTGGACGCGCCACGCCCTGCTGGCCCTGGCCCAATCTCCCTTTTTTACCCATTATCTCTTTTACCCGGCCGGCGTCACCCTGCTCTTTCACCCGCTGGACGTGTCTGACGGCCTGTTGGCCCTGCCGCTGTACGGGCTGCTGGGCAGCGACCTTACCTACAATAGCATCGTCCTGCTCTCGTTTGTATTGGGCGGGTGGGGCGCTTATTTGCTGGCCCTCTATTTAACCGGGCAGCGCCAGGCCAGCTTTGTGGCCGGGTTGATCTTTGCCCTATCGCCTTACCATTTCCTGCGCCTTGACCTGGGCCATCTGAACCTGGCCAGCCTGCAATGGATTCCCTTTTACGTCCTCTGCCTGCTCAAATTTATCCAACAAGGCTCCAAACGCTGCGCCGCTCTGGCCATCTTCTTTTTGGCCTTTACCGCCCTCAACTCCTGGTATTACGTTGTCTACTGCGGCCTGCTCTCCCTGGCCCTGCTCTTCTGGCCGCGCCCCAAATCAACCGCCAACCAACCTCTCCCTTCTCCATTCACCATTCACAATTCACAATTCACAATTCACAATTACTTCCTTCGCGCCGCCCGCATCGCCCTCGTCCTCCTCCTGGCCCTGCTCTTTCTCTCTCCCCTCTTGCTGCCCATGGGCCAATTGCTCAAAACCACTACCCTGGTTGGCGAGCACAACCCTTTGCGCCACTCGGTTGACCTGTACAGCTTTTGGGTGCCCGGCCCGCCCTCTACCTGGGCCGCCTGGTTTAAAGGCGTGTGGATTGCTTACGCCGCGCAGCAGCGAGAACCGGGCGCTTCGGCTTATGTGGGTTACACGGTGTTGGGGCTAAGTATCATTGGGTTAATGGGCGCTCGCTGGCGGCGGCAGGCCCGCTGGTGGCTGGCCGTGGCGGTGGGCTTTACCCTGCTGGCGCTGGGACCCCACCTGCAAATAGACGGGCAAATCTTGGACGTTCCCTTGCCCTATCACTGGCTGACCATCCTTTTTCCTGTGTTTGGACTCACCGGCATCCCCGGCCGGTTTGTGGTGATGACCAGCCTGGCCCTGGCCATACTGGCCGCTTATGGTCTGGCGACATTGACCGATTGGGGGCAAGACAAAATAATTCAGCGCTTCAATAAACCAAAGAACAGCGCGCTAAACCGCCTCTCTGCTCCCCTGCTGTCCCGCTTTATTTTAGGTCTTATCATCGCCCTACTCATCACGCTGGAATACCTGGCCGTTCCTCTCCGCCTGAGTGCAACCGAGGTGGATGACTTCTACCACACCCTGGCCGCAGATCCCAATCAGTACGCCCTTTTGGACATCAAATGGGACGCCAACTTTCTCCTGCACGCCCAAACCGTTCACCACAAACCCCTGATTGGCGGCTGGCTGGCCCGCCTGCCGCAAGAACAGGCCCTTTATCTGAACCAGGGCGGCCTGGACCAATCCTTTTTGTATTTGCTGCTAGGCCCGGCGGGCCAAACCATCACCGACCCCGCCGCCCGGCAAGCCGCCATCCGCGCCGCCCTGGCCGAACGCAATGTCCGCTACATCATTGATCACGACCACCTGGCCGGGCCGTTCATTGAACAATTCGTCGGCTGGCCGGTGGTTTATGAGGGGGAAAACATGGTGGTGTATGGGGTCGAAGGCCCACCTTAAGGCTGGCTTGGCCGGGGCCATGCTCCCACCACCAAGCGGCCTTCTTCGTCAACAACCAGGAGGGTTGACTCAACCGGGAAGTGCTGGCCGGAATCCGGCAGCCATAAGCCCAGGCGGAGAGTCAAGGGGGTGGCGGCGGACAAGACGGCCACCGGCAATGGCGTGATGTCCAGATGCATCAGTTTGGGCGTCCAGGTGGCGGTTGGACCTTCGCTCCGAACATCCCAGGCCCAGAGTTGATGGTCGGCCTGGGCCAGCACCTGGCCGGCAGGGTCTACCAGGTGGAGGTAGACGGTGTAGTTCTTTTCGGCGGGACGGGTCAAGCGCCAAGCAGTGACCAGCCCTTGACCGGCGTTATCCCCCGGAGAAACCGGGTCTGCGCCGGGATACACAGGCTGGTGATCAACAAAGTATCCCCAGAATTCAATGGCGCCCTGGTCAAAAGTGGCCTGGGCCTGGCCGGCGTACAAGGCCGGTTTGACCTGATAAAGCGCAAAGTCCCCCTGGCGATAAACGGGTTGAAAGTATTGAGCGTGGGCGTACTTTTCGGGATGGCGCATCGTCTCCCGTTCTGCCGGGCCAACAAAGGCGTAATCGGCGCCGAGGTTGCGGAACAATTGGTAGCTCCATAAGGGCAAGCCGTTGTCAAAAGCCTGCTGGCTCAAGGTATGGGCCAGGGCCAGCTCCGGCAGGGCCTGGTGAAAAACCACGGCCTCCCCGGTGGCAAAACTGACCGGGCGACTGCCCAACGAAAGCTGAAACCGGGGCGCGCCACGATACAAGCGGTGCTGCACCACGGGCAAAAGTTTATCCTGGGCATAAGTTACTTCCGGCAAGGCGCGCAGAGACTGGTAAACGTCCGGGCCTAAGGCCGGCTCGGACCAATACTTGGCCAGGCCCATGGCTATAAACTCCCACCCGGCATAGGCCACGCCCAAGACCAGCAACAACCCCAGGCCGGCGGCCAGCACGACCCGCCCCCAGCGGGCCAGGGTAGAGAGACGCGCCATAAAATACCCGGCAAAAAGGCCCAACACCAATTGGCCGGGCATAATGGCGCGCAGGCCCAAGTCGTTGTTCAACAGCAGGCCCAGGTCGGCCCAGCCCCGGCCAGAGGCAAAAAAGCTGACGGTGAGGAGACCGGCCAGCAACAGGAGAGTCCAGAAGGGGAGGAGGGAAGAGGGAGGAGGGAAGGGAGCAAAAGATCGCGGCTGGCCGGTTTGCAGATCAACCGGTTTATTTTGCCAAAAGAGGATCAGCCCGGCCAGACCGGCTACCAGGAGCGCGCCCAACTCGATAAAAAAATGCAGGGGCAGATCGAGCAGCCTGGCCCATAGGGCGTCGCCAAAATAAGCCTGAATAGGGCGTAAGAGGGGCCAGCTATCCAGCCGGGGAATTTCAAACACAAGGCCAGATTTAGGCGCGTGCGGGCCAAGCAACGACAGGATGAAGGGCGCGGCCACAACCCCAAAGGCCAGGGCAATGAAGGCATAACCCATAAACAAACGGCGGGCCGGCGCCCAGCCTTGTTGCCGATAAGCGGCGACAACCTGGCCCAGGCCAAACAAAAACAGACAACCGGCCACCACAGCCGCTATCCAGGTGCTATGCCCCAAAAGGGCAAACAGGAGCAGGGGCATTATCACCAACAGTTTGCGCCGATCTGTGACCTTAAGGTAAAGGTAACATCCCAGGCAAAGGATGGTCAGGCCGGTGAGGTGTTGAGGCACCCAGATGTGATGGGCAAAAAAGGTGTTAAGGCGCAACGACAGGGCCGACACCCAGTTGTCAATATGCTCACGAGGCAAAAACACGCCAGCCGGCAGCGGACCGTCGGGAAAATGCTCCCGGTATTTTTGAATAGTGCGATGGACAATGGGCACCACATCCAGCCCGCCAATCACGGTGACAAATGCCAACGACCACACCGCTGCCTTTTGACTGCCCAAGACTGTGCGAGCCAACAGAAAAAATACGCTGCTAAACCCGAGCGAGGCCAGCACAATAAAAATCACAAAGGTGTGGTGCAACATCGGCCCGCCGCTGTGCAGCAGGTCAAGCGCCGCCCCGTTAAGATGAAGAAAATAGTAATACACCAGTTCATCATGGGGGAACATACCATAAAAGAACATACTGGTCGGGGGAATGCCGGTATAGCGTAAGGCAAAGGCCACGCCGTAATGCTTTTGCCAATCCTCCATCTGCACCGGATAATAACCTTGCGCTGTTTCCAGTTCAAAATAAGCCAGGAAAACGCCCAACGCCGTAACCCCAATCAATAGCGCCGCCACCCACCAGGTGCGCGGCGTGGCATCCGCTGGTTCAGCCGGAGGGAAGGGTGGGGGAGTGGGGTCATTCCGGCTCACCCAGGCGGCCAGGGCGACAATATATAAAGGAAACACAATCAGCAGCAGCCAGCGACTAAGGCCAAACAGCAGGCTGCTCCAATAGATCAAAATGGGCGAAGTGACCATGCCCAACACCACGCTGAACACCACCTGGGCAAAGTCCCACCGCTGTTTGAACAAGCCCAACCAGCGCATCAACTGCGCGCCCGGTAAAATGGCCAGCAGAGCTAAACCACCCGCGCCAGCCAGCGGAAAGAAAGGCACAAAGGTGAACAGGATGGCGCCCAGGGTAAAATAGACGGTTCGTTTGAACCACTGAGATGATAGACGGGATTGCATCATACCTTGCCGGTTTTTACTTAGAAATTAAGCCACGGAGGGCAAACAAAGCCTTATCATAAGCAAAAGGCGAGAAGTGGCAAAACCGGGTAGGGTTATCCTCGCGCCCCCTTTAATCAGAATGGGTGCGCCCTAAAATTTTGGCGGTAGGAACAGGACAATGTCTGCCCCTACCTTATTGGGGCAGAGCCATCAGAATTGACAATTAATCCTTGATGCCTGATAATTGCTGTTTTGGGGGTATCTGCACTCAGGCAGTTTGGTTTTTATGCTTTTACTCAAGCGTAGCAGCGCCAAAAACTATCTTTATGCGCTCCTGGTGACGTTTAGCTTAACCGCCTACCAGCTTATCCGTATTGTGGCCTTTGTGAACGTATACGGCGGCATTGAGCACGACGGCGGCTGGATGCTCTCTATCTCGCGCTCCCTGGCCGACCAGGGCGATTATACCACCCTGGTCAGCACCATCGCCGATCCTGCCTTACCGGGCGGCATTAACGTTGATCAAAAATTTGATGTCCAGGCGGCGGACGGCCGGGTCTGGTTTTTTACGGGTAACGGGATCGGACCGGCCAGCATTGGGCCCGATGCCCTGGTGCTAAAACTCTTTGGCACCGGATTTTGGGCTTTGCGGCTGGGGCCGCTCATCTTTTATACCCTTTTTTTGCTGTTAGCCGCGCTCATTCTCTATCGGCTGGCCGGATGGGGGGCGATTGTCCTGTTCCACGCCTTTCTCTTTTTTTATCCCCACCTGTCTATTCCCCTCAGTTACGAAGCTATGGGCGAAGTGCCCGGTATGGTTTATATTCTGTGGGCTTACCTGGCTTTTGCCACAGTTGCTTCCAAACCACACCGGCAATGGGGGCACTTTTTGCTGGCCGGGCTGGTAATTGGCCTGGCCATTAATGCCAAACTCATTACGTTATGGTCGGTTGGCGGCATTTTGGGGTGGGCCGGCCTGCTCTGGCTGGCGGGGTTGGCTCAAGGACGAATCCATAAAATTTGCGCTACCTCGCTCCATTTTAGAGAAGTTATAGCTTTGGGGTTTGGCGCAATTCTGCCGGTAGCATTGTGGGAGTTGGTGCATCTGGTTGTTTTGACCCACCTGTTCAGTTTTGACTTGTACCGGCAAAACCTGCAAGGGCGCATCCAATTCATCTTGGACGACGGCAGCGGGGTAGGCTTGCGCATCCACTCCGGCGCAGAATTTTTCTGGGACAAATTTTTCCTACTGGCAGAAATCGCCCACCCGCAGCGATGGGTCACAGCCATTGTCTTTGTCGTCATTTTTTTAGGCGGGCTGGCCCTGCTGTGGTTATGGCGTTACCAATCCGCCAAGCAAAATCTCATCGCTCCCATCTGGTTGGGCTGGCTGGCCAATACCGCCTGGTTTGTGGCTTTGGCCAAAACCGGCTGGCCACGTCATTTTTGGTTTGGGCTGGTGCTAGCGGTGCTGCTATTGAGCGTGATTACGGCCAGGTCAATCCAATACGGTTTTGCGGGTTCCAAACAAACGCTTAAAAAAGTGGAGCCTGGCCTGAATATTGGACTACGGAGAACCTTGTCTATGGCAGCCGGCAGCCTGCTACTAATGCTGCTTGGCTGGGGGTTCATGAGCCAGCCGCACGTGCGGGGCTTTTTTCTACCGGATGAGATTGTGGCTTATTGGCAACAAAAACAGATCAGCAACAAATACAACGCCAGTTTGCCCTGGATCATAATTCCGCGGGCAACCCAAACCGAGGTGGTCAATTACATCAACCACCTGCCGCCCGAAGCGCGTATCTACTATCCCGGCCAGCACAAGAGCGCCGAAATTACGCCCCAGACGGGCCGGATTCATTATCCCCTTCAGCGGCGTGATTACGTTACCCCCCATCCAGCCGACATAGTACTGATCTCGCCCTCTATCATCTCGCCCTGGAAAGACCCCATTCAACGGCAAGATTTGTTGAACCTGGTTGAGCAGCAGTGCCCCCATCCGGCCATAAAAAACGATTTCTATATGGTCTGCCCTATCTCAAACAATCTGCCCCAGCCGTAACTAAACCCGGCTAAAAATATCGTAATAACGGATAGCCGTTTCAATACCCCGATAGAAATTGGGTAAATGAAACTTCTCATTGGGGGCGTGGAGATTGTCATCGGGCAGGCCAAAGCCCATCATCACTACCGGGGCGTTTAGCGTTTTATGAACCATACTAACCACCGGCAACGTGCCTCCCTCGCGCACATAAACCGGGCGCCGGCCAAACCCTTGTTCGTAAGCCTGGGCCGCAGCTTGAATAGCCGGCGCAGAAATGTCTACCACGGCGCTATCTGCCTGGGCCAGGGTTTCCACGGAAACTTCCATTGTTTTGGGCGTGATCTTGAGAATATGTTCCTTAAACAGGCGTGTAATTTCCGCAGAGTCTTGATCCGGCGCCAAACGCATGCTCACTTTGGCCGCAGCCATGGCCGGAATAACGGTTTTTTGACCGGCGCCAATGAACCCTCCTTTGATGCCATGAATGTCAAGGGTGGGGCGTACCCCTTTGCGCTCGGCGACCGTATAACCGGCCTCGCCCCACAAGGCCGGCGCGCCGGTTTCGGCCAAAATGGTCTGCTCGGTCACCGCCCCGTTATTAAGCGCCTCGCGTTCGGCGGGGGACAATTCTTGAACCGCATCATAGAAGCCGGGAATCGTCACCCGGCCCCGGTCGTCGTGCAGGGAGCCTAATATCTGGGCCATCACGTTGAGCGGATTTTGCACCACGCCGCCGTACCCGCCGGAGTGCAAATCCTGCCGGGAACCGCGCATAAAAATTTCCATGTAAACCAATCCGCGCACCCCGGCGACGATAAGGGGTGTTTGCGGGTCAAGCATGGGCGTATCAGAGATCAGGGCGGCATCGGCTTTTAATAAATCCCGGTGTTGGGGCACAAAATCGTTCAGACTCAGGCTGCCGATTTCTTCTTCGCCTTCCAGCATGAATTTAATATTCAAGGGCAAACGGCCGGTTGATTGGAGATACGCCTCAACCGCCGCCAGGTGGACATACAACTGGCCTTTGTCGTCGGTGGCCCCCCGGCAAAAGATGTCGTCGCTTTTGATGGTTGGCTCAAACGGCGGGGTCAACCACTCATCCAGCGGGTCAACCGGCTGCACGTCATAATGGCCGTAAATCAACAGGGTGGGCGCAGCCGGGCCGGCCTGGAGCCAATCGGCGTAAACCACCGGATGCCCGGCGGTGGGCATAATATTAACGTTTTCCAACCTGATACCGGCCAACTTATCGGCCAGCCAGTGAGCGGCCCGCTGCATGTCCGCTTCATTTTCGGGCAGGGTGCTAATGCTGGGGATGCGAAGCAGGGCCTGCAAATCGTTCAGGGTTTCGGTTTGGTGGGTTTGGGCATAAGTTAGGGCTTCACGCATGAATAGACATCCTTTCCGCTTTGATTTTTTGAGATTATAACATAAGTCCGGTGGGGGGGATAATCGGGCGCTCCGGCGAGGTTAGACTCAAAAGCGAAACCGTCCCCTTTTTAACCCCAAAATTTGGATAATGCGCTGTTTTAAAGTATACTGTTGGTTTGTGTCTTTAAGCAGGAAGTGAGACAATCCTTGTTAGTAAACCTGTCTTTCTGAAGTGCGTATTTAGAAAGACCCAACATAAAGTGGCAATTGGAGAGAATGAGCAATGAAGGTTTTATTAATTCAAGATGTTGACAACCTGGGTTATGCCGGTGATGTCAAAAATGTAGCCAACGGCTTTGGGCGTAATTATTTGATTCCCCAAAATATGGCCGTGTTGGCCACGCCCGGCGCCTTAAAGCAGGCCGAAACTATTCGCAAAGCCGCCGAGAAGCACCGGGCGCAACAAACCGCCGATGCGCAGGCCATAGCCAATCAACTGGCCGGTTTGGAGCTTGTGTTTGAGCGGCGGGCCGGTGAAACCGGGAAATTGTACGGCTCGGTCACCTCAACCGATATTGTGGACACCATTCAAGCCAAAACCGAAATTGAGGTTGACCGGCGCAAAGTGGCCCTGCCTGAGCCAATCCGCACCCTCGGCGAGCAAGAAGTGTCGATCAAACTGATGATTGACGTAAGCGCCGACATTAAAGTAACGGTTGTGCCCGAAGGCGGTATTTTGGAACGCGAGGGGCTGGAGGAAGCGGCAGAAGAAGAGGCTGCTCCCCCGGCTGTGGAAACACCCGCCGAGGAGCAAACTGAAACCGGCGAAGATGAAGCCGAAGAGTCTGAATAGGCTCTTTGTTTAACCACTAAAAAAGCCCGCCTGGCGCGCGGGCTTTTTTTCTGTTTTTAGGTTCATTTAATCTTGTTTGGCCGCCAACATAGGGAGATGAATGCAGAAAGTGGCGCCTTCTTGCCAAACACTTTCCACGTTAACGCTGCCGCCCAAGCCTTCCACATAATCCCTGGTCCAGAAGAGGCCAAAGCCCATACCCCGGCCCTCTTTGGTTGACCAGCCCATTTCAAAAATCTTGGCCAGGTTTTCGGGCTTGATGCCAATGCCGTTATCTCGAATTGATATTTGCATCACGCCGCCTTTGGCCAAACGACTCTCAACCCAAATCTCGCCGCCGCCGTCTTTTCTCTCAATGGCCTCGACGGCGTTTCTGATCAACACTCTAAAGGCTTCGGTCAACATATCGGGCATTGTTTTGAGAGGGGGTAAATCTGGCGATAACAAACGATGCACCACGATACCCCGTTCATCTTCCACTGCCGCCTGGTCTGAGCTGAACATGGCTTCTGGGAACACTTTACCCAGGGCGCGGGCCAAACAGTCATTAACATTTGTGAGCACATCCTCAGGCTGGCGCCAGGGCTTGTGCAGGTTATCCAAAACCTCAACCGCTTCATTTAAATGAGCAATCACTTCAGGGGCCGACTGAAACGCCCGCGCTCGTCGCTCTTCAGACAAACTGGGGATCATTTCCACTAATTGCAAATAATTCAGGGCCACCCCCACGTGATTGCGCAGCGTGTGAATATAGGCTGCGGCGCTGAAGGCCATTTTGCCAAACATTTGGGCAATCTGCTGTTGTTCCTCGGCCTTACGATAGAGCCGGGCATTACGAATGCCCACCGCCGCCTGCTGTCCAAAGGTGCGCAACATCTCCTGTTCGGTTTGGGAGAATTTGGGCTTGCGCGTGGCCACAAATAAATTGCCCACTGCCTCATTTTCAAGGAAAAAGGGAATGGCAATTACTTGTTTGATGCCGGTTAAATGTTGGGCCAGGTCGGCCAACGATTTGTTGACCACCGGTCGAAAGAGATCATACAGGCTATCAGAAATAACAATGCCCGGCGGTCCGGCCACCCCTTTCACCGCTCGCACGCTCAGATTATCTGCAAAACGTTCGTCATCAAGGTAGGCCACAGATTGAGGGCCAAGCATGCTCACCCCCAACTGTTTTTCCAACCGTTCAAAGAGGTCAGGCGCAATATCAACCGCATAAGCCCGCACCGGCAGCGTATTATTGGCCTCCAGGGGCGCCACCATTGCTCCGGCATAACCCAATATCTGAACTACGGCGTTAACAATGGTCTGTAAAACTTGGGTCTCGTCGGTGATGTGCGTTTGCAGGGCCAGGCTCACCTGCTCCAGGGCCTGGATTTTGGACAAGCGACTTTGACTCTGGATGGCAATGGCTGCCTGCCGGCCAAACGCTATCAGAAAGTCAATATCACGCTCAGAAAACTCTTGCCGGGCGGCCACAAACAAATTACCCACCACTTCGTCTTCAAGGAAAAAGGGAATAGCCGCCACCTGCCGGATATTGGTCAGGCGTTGGGCCAGGTCCGACAGCGCCCTATCTACCACCGGTCGAAACAGGTCATATAAACTATCCGACACCAACACGCCGGGCGAGCCGTTCGCCCCTTTTACCGCCCGCACACTCAGATTATTCTTGAACCGTTCATCACCCAGGTAGGCCACGGATTGAGGGCCAAGCATACTTACGCCCAGGGTTTTCTCTAAATGCTCCAACAGGCCAAACTCAATATCAACCGCATAAGCGCGGACCCTTAAACAATCACCCGGCTCTAAAGGCGCAACCATGGCCCCCACACAGCCCAGGGTCTTAACCACATCATCAACGATCTTTTGTAAAACGGCTTGTAACTCGGGGGAAATATCAGCAGACCCCTGGCGGCTTAGAGATGGTGGATGGACTGTTTGCGGAATGCCACTGGCAGATGGTTGTGAGGCAGCCATAGAAGTCTCCGGCAAAAATAAAATATCAGGGTGACAAAAACCTGGTTACTATTATACACGTTTACCCCAAATTTGTACATGGCGAAAAGATACTGGTTAAGGGGCTTCATCATGCGCTTCATCTTCGCCGGCCCCCTCTGCCGATAACTCTAACTCCGGCAAATCTTCCATTTTTTCCAGGCCAAAATAACGCAAAAACTCAAAGGTAACGCCAAATAAGGTGGGGTGGCCCACCGTGTCCAGCCGGCCCACTTCTTCCACCAAACCTTTACTGAGCAGGGTGCGCAGCACGCCATCACTGTTCACCCCTCGGATGGCTTCAATCTCGGGCCGGGTTACGGGTTGGCGGTAAGCCACAATGGCCAGGGTTTCCAGGGCCGCAGTAGACAACTTGCCGGAGATGGACAACCCCAGGAAACGCTCAATATAGTCCGTTAATTCCGGGGCGCTAACTAATTGCACTTTTTGACCCTGCTGTTGGAGCCGGATGCCCCGGTGCCGGTAAGATTCTTGCAATTGGGCCAACGCTGCTTCAACCTGTTTTGCTTCACCCTCAACGGCGGCGGCCAGATGATTTATTGTTACGGGTTCGGGGGCCACAAACAAAAGACCCTCGACAATCTTTACCAATTCTTTATCACTCATACCTGTTGTCATGTTATTTAAAGGATGCTATAATCTTGCTTTTGAATTTAGGGTTCTATAAGGAGTGATTAATATTTCCGTGTCTCGATCTTACTTCTTCAAGAATGTTGTCATGATGGTGCTGATTCTATCCGGCCTGGCCTGCGGGCTTAGCCGCGAGAGTGAACAGATTGGCCCGCCAGGCGGGCCAATCCCCATCAGCCAGGAAGCCACCGACCGCTTGAAACAAAATTTTAACCAGGCGTTGCAAGAAGCCAGCGGCAATCACGAGTCGCAATTGCGGGTGACTAATGAAGAAGTCACTTCTCTGGTGGCCATTGAGCTGACCCGGACGGGTCAAATTCCCCTCACCGAACCGCAAATCTGGTTCACCGCCGGCAGAATCTATATTACGGGCAAAGTAAAAGCCTTTGGCTTCTTTAACTTTAATTCCCTGATTGTGGCCACGGCGGTGGTTGATAACGGTGGTTTGGTGGTAAAAGTGCAAGAAGCGCAAATGGGGCCGTTTGACTTTCCAGATGAATTGCTGCAATCAATCACCGAAACCATTAACGAAACCCTGGCCGGCATTCTCATTGATCTGGAAATCACCCGCCTGGAAATTTTGGAAGGTGAAATGTTTGTGATGGGCACGCGCCGGACGCCGTAGAACGCTACTCCGCAAACAGGCCATCCACAAAGGCTTGAGAGTCAAAGGGGATCAAATCGTCAAGCCCCTCTCCCGTACCCACAAAACGCACCGGCACGCCCAACTCTTTGCCAATAGAAAAAACAACCCCTCCTTTGGCCGTCCCGTCTAACTTGGCCAGCACCACGCCCGTAATGCCAATCCTTTCCTTAAAGTGCCTGGCCTGAGAAAGCGCGTTTTGGCCGGTAGTGGCGTCCAACACCAGTAAGGTTTCATGCGGGGCGGCATGCACCTGTTTTTGAGCAATGCTGCGCAGTTTTTCCAATTCTTTCATCAAATTGTACTTGGTGTGCAGCCGGCCGGCCGTGTCAATAATTACCATCTCGGCTTTGCGCGCCTGCGCGCTTTTGATGGCATCAAAAGCCACGGCGCCGGGATCGGCATTGGGTTGGTGGGCAATCACGGGGCAATTGGCTCGCTCGCCCCAAATTTTGAGCTGGTCAATGGCCGCCGCCCGAAACGTGTCCGCTGCGGCCAGCACCACCCTTTTGCCCTGCCGGCGATAATAATGGGCCAGTTTGGCAATATTGGTGGTTTTGCCGGAACCGTTAACCCCCACCACCAGGATGACGGTCAGCAGCCGGTCTTTTTCAATGCCCGAAGAAGCATACCCATCAAGCAGGCGGCGCATCTCTTCCTTCAAAATCACCTGCACCTGCATCGGATCGGCCACGCTCTCCTGGTTTACCCGTTGCCGCACCTGCCCGATTAAGGCTAAGGTTGTTTCAACCCCCACATCAGCCTGAATGAGCAATGCTTCCAGGTCGTCCCACAATTCATCATCAATTTGACCGCCCCCAAACAGGCCGCTGATCTGGCCAAAAACAGAATGGCGGGTACGGCTTAAACTATCTTTGATTTTCGCGCCAAAACTAAACACGCCTACACCTCAAGTTTTATGGCCTTAAATTTTAAGGCCAATTATATAACACCCTCTATTCTCATCCAAAAACCGGCGGCAAGGCGACTACTGCACCTCGGTAACAATCACGCCGGTAGCGCCTGCTTCAGTTAAAGCCTCAGCCACAGCGGGGGCAATTTTAGAAGAGGCCAGCGCAATTATATTGCCGCCCAAACCCGCCCCGGACAATTTGGCCCCTGCTGCCCCGGCCTGGCGGGCTGCTTGAATCAATCGCTCCAACTCCGGCGACGAAACGCCAATGGTGGCCAGCAATTCCTGGTTCTCGTTCATCAACTTACCCAGGGCGGACAAGTCCCACGTTCCGGTCTCAATAGCCACCCGCGCTTGGTCGGCAATAACCGCCATTTCATCAAAATATCCTTCGTAGCGTTCCGGCTCGGCTTGCCGGCGGGCGCGAACCTGGCTCACGGCTTTGTGGGTGGGCGAAACCAGGCCGGTATCGCCAATCACCAGGGTAAAAGGTTGGGCCACGCGCATCCGCCGGATTTTAGGGGCCGGTTCCGCCTTGATAAAATAAACCGGCTGGGCAAAAGTGACCACTGTATTGTCAATGCCGGAGGGCGTGCCGTGATGAATCTTTTCCACTTCATAAACCAGGGCGGATACCTCGGCGGCCGGCAGGGAATGACCCGAAAATTTGGCCAGGGCGCGCGCAATGGCCGCGGAAACAGCCGCGCCGCTACCCATGCCCCGGGCCAGGGGAATAGTGGAAGTTATTTGCAAAGTGGCCGCGGGCGGATGTGTTTGCTCCAAGTGTTGTAGTGTGGTTTGTACAATAACGGCCAGCGGGTCATCGGCTTGAGCCTGGGCCAGTTCATAATCCCGGTTTAAATCAGTCGCGATAATTCTAAAATCTGCGCCTGCTTCGGCAGATTGCAGCACCGCTGTGGCCTGAACTTGCGTAACCGGCACGGCAATGGCCGGCCGTCCATAAACCACCGCATGTTCGCCAAAAAGAATAACCTTACCAGGAGCGGTCGCTTGCACAGTTTTCATTTTACCTGTTCAACCCGGTCAAAAAAAAAGCGAACATCCTCTCGGATGTCCGCTGCTGCTCCTATCATTGGTTCAAGCCGCCATTTCTTCATCCAAGCCAACTTCATTCAGATACTTCAACACGTCTTTGCGGGATTTTTCAAAACGCCGCAACAACTGCTGGTCGGTATCACGCAGGGCGTTAATAGTGCGCTGCGAGCAGGCCGAACATCCTAACGCGGCTTTGTAGCTGCCCAGGTCACAATTTAGGCAGTCGCACAATTTAATCATCATGTGAGAAAAGGCCAGGGCATCCAGATGTGTTTCGGGCAAACGGGCGATACTCTCGGTTAACTCTTTCCACTCCTCTCCCTTGAGTTTCCTCAACCCACGCACGCGCGAGTGCGGAAATAAAATCTCACAATGGGAATACATACAGCAACCTCTCGCTTTTATCCAAAAATTGCCATCTAACTGAAAAAATGAGCCGTATGGGACTCGAACCCATGACCCACTGCTTAAAAGGCAGTTGCTCTACCGACTGAGCTAACGGCTCAACGAGAGATGTTAACACAGGCAATCAGGATTGTCAATAGGATGTTGCCTTTTTTAAGGTTAGCGTTGACATGTGCCGGTAGAGATGTTATAATTTTTTAACATAAGATTAATGATTGTTTTGGCCATTCACCAAGCATCATCTTTTTCAGGAGTCAGTTATGCCAGATGTTGAACAATATCCAGGCGCGGCCCAAAGTTTTATTGATGCCTATGCGAATACCAACTATCTACGCCCGCTCAAGGGCAAAGATATGGAGCGTTTTTACGTTAATCGTGGCTTTCACTCGGAATTAAAGTCGCTGATGGGCGAGTTGGAAGCCGGGGCCAGAACTGCTCCCCCCAATAACACCAAATTCCTGTTTGTGGGCCACACCGGCTGTGGCAAAAGCACCGAACTCTTTCGGTTGGCCAATCTCATTGAAACCGGCGTTGGTCGCGCGGAATTTTTGCGGCAAAATTTTTTACCCATTCAATACTCCGTAAGCGAGGTGGTGGGGCTTTATAACATTGAATTTGTAGATATTGCCCTCTCTATCATTCTGGGCATCTACAAAGAAATGGAACGCCTGGGCTACGTGGTTGACGATTCCGCCGCCCGGCGGGTCTACGATTGGCTCTACCAACCCGGCCCCGCCACGCCCTCCCCAATCCCCTTTACCGATCCCGGCCTTGACTTTGAACTTGGCCTGGGCAGTCTTATCCGCCTGATTGACGTGCGTTTGAAAAGCGAAGGTGAAGTGCGCGAAGGAATTCGGACGCGCATCCGCAAATACGTGCCAGAGTTGATCAACCTGATCAACCAAATTATTTACGAAGTTTCTGCCGTAACCGGCAAAAACATTCTGCTGATCATTGACGACCTGGACAAAATTCAGCCGCTTGATACGGCGCTCAACATTTTCAGAGAACACGTTAAAAGCCTGGCCTCATTCGATTGTTTCGCCATCTACACCGCCCCTATTTCTTTGTTGTACGACGCGGCCTCAAAACACATCGGCCAGTTTCTGGAAGTTCACTACATGCCCATGTTTCGCGTGCATACCAAAGGCGGCGCGCCCGAACCAACCGGCTCGCCCGACGTGAACACCCTGCGCGAGATCATCTATCGCCGCGTCCATCCCCAACTCTTTGACAAAGGCGTGGTGGAAACTGCCATTCAAATGACCGGCGGCATTTTGCGCGAACTGATCCGGGTGGTGCGGGGATGCAGCGTTTATTGTGAAGAATACGGCGTTAGCCAAATCACCCACAATGTGCTACAGTTTCAAAAAAATAAACTCAAAAGCGAATATTACCGCATGCTGGAACACGAAGACTATCAATGGCTGCGCCGGGTAAAACAAACCAAAAGCCGGGCCGATGTGAATATGCGCCACCTGGAATCGTTATGCGTGTTATACTATCCTAACGGCAAAGGCTGGTTTGACGTGCATCCCGTAGTCACTGAACTTTTACAAGAATGGGAAATAGAATACCGCAATACCCTCTTGGTGCCCAATGGCCATGATCAGTTTGTCAAGGAGTTAGAATGATCTCGCCAGAGGTGGACGAATTTACCTCTCGTTTTCCCGACGAAATTAGAATGTTGCTGGCCATGCTGCGCATGAGCAATATGGGCGGCCTGGCCGTGGCCGAGTGCGACGACCTGAGCCTGCGCGCCCGCTTGCTGGATTACTTCCGCCGCCGGCTGGACGCCGAAGGCATCTACCTTTTTAATTTTGAAGTGGGGGTGCGAGATACAAACCTGGTGCGCAGCCTGACCGAACTCACCGACCACTCCCGCTTCAAAAACCTGGAACTGACCGGCAAATATAAATCTATTGTCATCTTTGTGTACGGCATAGAAAAATTCAATACCGAACAGCGGGACAGGTTTATCAGATTGCTCAACTTTTTGCGCGACCGGCTGACCATGATCGCCCAGCCGGTGGTCATCTGGGGCACGTCTGGTTTTGTAACCCAAATGGCCCGGAACGCCCCAGACTTCTGGAGTTGGAAAGAGCACTTTTTTAGCTTTGCCCCGGCCCAACCGGGCGCCAACGGCAAAGAAGCCCTCGAGTCCACCGACCCCTACAGCAATTTGCCGCCCATCCGCCGCTATTTGCGCCGCATCATCGAAGACCCGGATTACGCCATCTGGAAAGATTTGTATTTACCGCTCAAGGCCAAACGCGCCACCGAAACCATCACCCCCTTCCCCCCACGCCACACCCTCACCTACGACGAACTGCGCCAACTGGCCCCCCTCTTCCCCCACGCCGAACCTCATGCCGCCAATCAAATTATATTTAAGCGGGGCGACCACGGCGATAAATGTTACGTGATTGTCAGCGGCGAGGTGGAAGTTTTGGTGCCCGATGCCCTGGGCAACGAAATGGTTGTTTCAAAATTGGGTAAGGGCGACTTTTTTGGCGAGATTGCCCTGATCAAAAAAGTGCCTCGCACCGCTACGGTGCGCACCATCCAGCCGTGTAAATTTGTGGCCTTTACCCCCGGCTCGCTCAACCTCATCAACCAAAAAGCGCCGACCGTGCTGGATATTATCACCGAAATTGCCCAACGCCGCCTGGAAGCTCGCGCCCACGACCCGCAAGAATTTATTTCCCCCCTGCGCCGTTTTGCCCAAGAAGGCTCCAGCCTTACCCCAGAAACCCCCACCGATGTCCGCGATTTGATTGCCCGCGATTACCGCACCGTGATCCTGGGCGACGCCGGCGCCGGAAAAACCACCGTCTTGCGCCGGCTCACGCTGGATATGGCCGAACAGGCCGAACACATCCTGAGCACCTCGCCGGAACCGATTGTTCTGCCAATTTACATTAAACTTAACGCCCTCAATCCCGGCAAGTCCATTGAAAGCCTCATCCTCAATGTTTTTCGCAGTTATGAAATTTACGAGTTTGAAACCGAGGCCGATATTGAAGTGCTGCTGACCGGCCAGGACCCTACCCACAGTTCCATCCATTCCATCCTCTTTCTAATGGACGGCCTCAACGAAATGCCGTTTCAACACAATACCCGCCCGGTATTGAATCACTTTATCCGTAAATACGCCCAATACCACTTTGTTCTTTCCTGTCGCTTGCAAGACTACACCTCTTTACAGGGTTTTCGCACCGCCATGTTACAACGGCTGGCCGGAGAAGATATTGAAGCCTTTTTGGTAAACTATTTGCGCGCCGAACAGGGCCGCAAAGTGGCCAAAGAAATTTACAGCGACCCCCAACTGGAAGACCTGGCCCAAACTCCCCTGGCCCTTTACATGTTTGCTCAAATTGCCAAAAACAGCGACGAAGCCTTGCCCAAAAACCGGGGAATCCTTTTTGAAGTATTTACCGACAACCTGCTGGAACGAACCGACAGCGAATGGTGGAAAATTTTTGGCCGCTCCAAATCCCAGGTGCCGCTGCGCTTGCGCCGCAACGTGCTGGCTAAACTGGGCCTGGCCATGCAAGAAGAAGAGGTTTGGGCCTTTCCGCGCAGCCGGTGGGCGGATCTTATCTCGCAAGAATTGGTCCAATATCGGGCCAGGTCCACGCCCGGCGAACGGGTTGAGGTGCAATACATCACCTCAGAAGACGTTGATGAAGAGATCAAACACAGCGGCTTGATTCGCCACCCCGACGACCGGGCCTGGATAGAGTTTGCCCACCAAACTTATCAGGAATTTTTTGCCGCCCTGGCCCAACGCGATCAGGAACAGGATATAGAGATTCGGGTTAATACCCCCGAAAGCCGCCGCCGCTGGCAGGGCACCATCATCCTGCTCTATGGCATTGCCCACGATAAAGCCGGCCTCTACTCAAATATCTTGGGGGAAAATAATGATTACGCCCGCATCTGGTTAGCGGCGCAATGTTTGGCCAACTCCGGCGAAGATATTACCCTGACCCTGCAAAGCTTTGAGCGCTGCCTGCCGCTACAGCAGCATTTTGCCCTGCTCTTCAGTGTGGGCCTGGCCTGCCGCCAACTGGGCCGTTATCCCGAAGCGCTCGCTTACCTGCACATGGCGGCCCAAGAAAATCCCGGCTCCGCCGAAATTCAGTATGAACTCGGCTCGCTCTACCGCCAGGTGGACCAATACGAACGGGCCATTGTGCACCTGGAAGAAGCCATCCGGCTGCGCTCCGATTTTGTGGACGCCTATAACCAACTGGGCATCACTTACCACGACCAGGGTAAATATGTTGAAGCCTTGACCGTTTTTAAGGCCACCACCCAGCTTGAACCGGCCAACGCGCACCACTTTTATAACCTAGGCACTATTCAAAAGATTCTGCGCGACTACGAACCGGCCCGCGAGTCTTTCCGCTCGGCCCTAAAGCTAAAACCCGATTATTCCGAAGCCAGAACCCAGCTCTCCATTTTAGAAAAGGCGCTGGCCACGGGCGTGGTCCGGGTGCTGGAAAATATTCCCATCCTCAGCAAAATGACGCTGGAACAGAGCGTTTTGCTGGCCAATCGCATTAAGGTGGCCGAGTATGGGGCCGGGCAAATTGTTTTCCACATGGGTGAAATGGGCGACACCTTCTACGTTATCGAAATGGGCGAAGTGGAAGTGCTGGCCCCGGATATGAGGGAACAATCCGTGGGCGTCATCAATCGGTTAGGGCCGGGTGACTTTTTTGGCGAGATTGCCCTGCTGCGGGCCGTCCCTCGCACGGCCACCATCCGCACCGTTACCCCCACCCGCCTGTTAGCCATCAGCCGCGAAGATTTTGACATGGTGGTGCAGAAATATCCTTCTATTGCCCACAGCCTGGCCGAAACCTCGGACCTGCGCCTGCTGCACGACCGCCAGATTGGCCGTCGCGCCGCCCTGGACCGTTACTACGACCCCGGCTACATTGCCGAACTGACCCACCAGGATAAAGTAACCGTAGTGATGGGCGACATTCACGGCTCCACCTTTCTCACCCATTCCATCGGCCCGGAGCTAATGGTGGCTTTTCTGGACGAATATCTGCTCACTATGTCGGCCATCATCGTTCAATCCGGTGGCGCCATAGATAAAAGCCTGGGCGATAGCGTGATGGGGGTATTTGGCAACACGCCCGGCCAACACAGTAATGATGATCAAATCACCGCCACCAAATCGGCTTTAATGGCGGCTCTCAGAATGCGCGAGGCCTATTCTGGCCTGCGCGACCGCTGGAAAGGCGAAAGCCCAGAATTTGCCAACACCGGCATGGGGATTGGCATCAGCACCGGCAAGGTCAAAACCGGCACGGTTGGTTCTGAAACAACTATGGTTGGCCCGGCCGTCAATATGTCTAGCAAATTGAGCAAAATGGCCATTAAAGGGCGCAACGAAAGCGAAATTTACCTTGACACTTATACCCGCGAACTGGTCGGTGACGCCTTTTTGACCGAACCCCTTGACCCGATCTATATCAAAAAGAAGGTAGGAGTTGAGCTAGAAGCGTACCGCGTTATCCGTCAAAAATAAATTACCCCCCGGCTACCAGCCGCCAAACCTGAGCCACTACAAAGGTCACTATAAAACCCATCGCCAGGGGCAGCAAAGCCGCCACAGTCGTCCATTTTCCGCTGCCGGTTTCCCTATAGATGGTATAAATGGTGGTGCTGCAGGGATTATGAATCAGGCTAAATAACATCAAGTTGACGGCGGTCAGCAACGTCCACCCCCCTGCGCTAAAAATGGCCATCACCCCGGCCTTGGATTCAAGCTCAAACATCACCCCTGCGCCGGCGCCAACATCCTTGAGACCGGCGGTCAGCACCGTGAGCATCAACACGGTGGGAATAACAATTTCGTTGGCCGGGATAGCCACAATGTAGGCCACCAAAATCACCCCGTTCAAGCCAATCAAAAAACCCAGGGGATTGAGAAAGTCAATCAGGTATTCGGTAACGCTGCTCCCCCCCAGATGAATATTGGCAATGAGCCAGATGACCGCCCCGGCCGGCAGGGCAAAAACAATGGCCCGCCACAGCACAAACATGGTGCGGTCAATCAGAGAGGTGTAGATAGTTTGCCAGATACGCGGCGGGCGGTAGGGCGGCAACTCAAGGCTAAAGGTTGACGCTTCACCCCGCAGCCAGGTCCGCGAGAGCGCCCACGACACCACAAAGGTCAACAATACCCCCAAAACCGCAATCCCCACCACTGCCAGGGCCGAAATCAGCCCGCCCAAATAGGCCGGAACCAGCGCCCCAATAAAAATGGTAGCGATGAGGATTTGGGTGGGCCAGCGCCCGTTACACAGGGCAAAATTATTGGTGATGATGGCAATGAGCCGTTCGCGCGGGCTGTCAATCACGCGGGTAGCAATAACTCCGGCCGCATTGCAGCCAAAACCCATCATCATGCTCAGGGCCTGCTTGCCGTGCGCCCCAGATTTTTTAAAAACATTATCCAGGTTAAAGGCCACCCGCGGCAAATAGCCAAAATCTTCCAGCAGGGTGAACAGGGGAAAGAAAATAGCCATCGGCGGCAGCATCACGCTAACCACCCAAGCCGTGGCCAGGTACATGCCATCCAGGAGCAGGCCGTCCAACCACCAGGGCACACCTATTGTGGCCGCCAGATTCTTTAAAACCGGGTGAACCGTGTCAAGCAGAATCCAGGCCAAAAATTGAGAAGGATAATTGGCCCCCTCAATGGTTAGCCAGAAAACCAGGGTAAACAACAGCAGCATCAACGGAAATCCCCATAACCGGCTGGTCACCAGCCAGTCAATGGCCCGATCCAGGTCAAAGCGGGGCGGCGTGTCGGGGCGGGTAACGGCGCGGTCGGCAATCTGGGCGGCATCGGTGTAAATGGCCTCGACTAAATGTTCGTGAATATTGCCCCCAATCTGCCAGCGGAGCGACTCGGCGGTATTAAGAATGTCTTTAGCAGTAGCTTGTTTAACTCCACTCATGAGGCTGCCTCCAAGGTTAAGGTCAAATTAGCTCCTTCGGCTTGGTCAGGTTGACCGCGACTCAGGTCGCCCAATTCGCCTTTGCGCAAGGCTTCGGCAATACGGGGGTCGCCATCAAGCAGGCGCAGGGCCACCCACCGCGCATTGGGCAAATTGGGATGAAGGGCTTCAATTTGGGCCACTAACGCGGCCACCGCCTGCTTTAAGGCCGACGGCTCGTTTTTGATGCGGTGCGGCCGGCACACAAACCGGCCGGTTGCCACCTCACTCATTGCTTGCAGCAAGTTGGGCAATCCTTTGTTGTAACGCGCCGCCGTAGGTACCACCGGCACGCCCAGATCGCGGGCCAGGCGACGTTCGTCAACTTGCAATTTATGCCGCCGGGCTTCATCCATCAAGTTTAAACAAACCACGGCCCGGTCGGTGATTTCCAGAACTTGCAAAACCAGGTTCAAATTTCGTTCCAGGCGCGTGGCATCCACCACCACCACGGTTACATCCGGCCGGCCAAAAAGGATGAAGTCGCGGGCAATTTCCTCGTCAACGCTGGTTGAGAGCAAAGAGTAGGTTCCGGGCAGGTCAACCAACTTATAACGATGGTCGCCATACACAAAACCGCCTTCGGCTCGACCCACTGTTTTGCCCGGCCAATTGCCCGTATGCTGGCGCAGGCCGGTTAAGGCATTAAACACCGTGCTTTTGCCCGTATTGGGATTACCGGCCAGGGCCACTACAAAATCCCAATCATCCATGTTCACCCCCAGTTTATGCAAATTGGCGGCGTGGTGGACCGGGCAAGTTTCGCAAGCCGTAGCTGAAGGTTTGGGTATATTGACGTTCATCAGGCCACCTCCTGCCGGCGGGTAATATTGATCATCTCAGCTTGCCCTTGACGCAAAGCAACAAGGGCGCCGCGCACGCGGTAAGCGGTGGGGTCGCCGCCGGGGCTGGCGAACTCGGCCTCAACAAGCGTGCCGGGCAGGATGCCGAGGTCCAGAAAACGACGCCGTTCCAACCCGCGGCAAGCCTGGGAAATATCCAATACGCGGGCCTGCTCACCGGGTTTGAGCGCGCTCAGGCGTTCGGGGCAACATTCTTCAATCACCGGCTCTTGGGGCAATGCTCTCACCGAAATATTGGCCGCCACAACCGGGGCCAGCACGTGTTCATCGCCCCCGGCCCAAAACCGCACCCGCCGCGGCGATTGCTCCAGCAGGCGGATTTCCTGGCCGGGATGAAGTCCTTCGGCCACCAGTTGGGCATAAACGGCTTCCGGTTCATCTTCCAGGTGAACAATCCGGGCCTGCTCGTCAACACTCAGAGCGGTCAGGGGTTGGCTTTCGGGCAACACCAACTCGCCGCCGGGCGCGGGGATGGGGTCGCCGTGCGGGTCGTAAATGGGATGTCCCAACTGGGCGGCCAAAGCATCGGCCGCGTCCGGCGACAGGGTATGTTCGTAAAAATCGGCCTGGCCGTGCCACTCGGCTTCGGCAAAGCCGGTTTCATCGGCCAAATAACGTTCCCACAAACGATGCGCCCGCAAGATATGCAGAGCATAATCCCGTCCTTGGGGGGTGAGATGAATCTCGTCTCCCTCCAGGCGTAATAATTCATGCGCTTGCATGGTGGCCAGCACGTTAGCGGCCTGGTCAACGGTAATTTGCAGGTCTCCGGCAATGCTTTGCACCGTAGCCTGGCGATGATGCCGCTCGCATTTATGCAGGTGCTTGAGCGCATCTTCGCGCAGCACCCGTTCGGTCATTTTCTGCGCTCGCTGCCAGCGCCAGAAGAAGCCACGCTCCGGCCAAAAGAGCAACCAGCCGGCTCCGGCCAAAAGGGCAGCGATCAGGAGATAAATTAATGGGTCATACATTGGTTTTTATCCTCATTTATCAAAAAAATTATTTAAGACTAAATAAAAATTTAGCCTAGACTAAATTTGTAGTTTATTATACCACTGTTTCCAAAACTGTCAAGGGGTATTGCCCGACTCAAACAAACCCGACGTTTAGCCGTCGCCCAACCGTCAGCCGGATCGTCAGCCTGATATGGGTTTGGGGGCCGGAAGAATCTGGCAGGGTATGGTAGGATTCTTCCATGAAGAAGATTTGCGTCAACCGCCGATACGGTACGGTTTTCAGGAGATTTCTCCCTTCGGTCGAAATGACATGGTTATCATCTTTACGGAAAGTGTCGGCTTCAAATTAATCTCAGGATAATTTCCAAAAGAGTCCGCTCATGGTTAACAACCTAAACCAACCCTCCTTGGCCAGCATGCCATTAACCTGGCAATCTGTTTTGTGGCGGCTGGTTTTAACCGCCCTGCTCCTGCTCATGCTGGCCGGTTCGGGGATAACTATTTTTAGCAATGCGACCAGCCGTCCAGGCGCTCAGGTGCTGCCCACGTTAACGGGAAGCACAGAACAGGAATCGGGGTTTGAGCGGCAAATCTTTCCCGGCCCCTGACCTCTCTCCCAACCGACCACTTATTTGGCGCACAGACCGGCTTGGAGTATCATGGGGGTATGCAGACTGCCAAACAGATAATCCTGATTTTTGCCATTCTTTGCCTGCTCCAGGCCCTGCCGGCTGCGGCTCCTGCCGCCCGCGCCCAAACAACCGAGGCCCAGGTAGCCGAACTCATGAGCCGGATGTCGGTGGAAGACAAAGTGGGGCAGCTCTTCCTGGTGCCTTTTGTGGGAGCCAGCGCCAACCCGGACACTGACGTGTGGAAGCTCATCACCGAATACAAAGTGGGCGGTGTTATTTTGCTCACCGCCAACAGCAACTTTAATAACGACGCCTCGGCCCCGCGCCAGATAGCCGAACTGGCCAATGCCCTCAAAACCACCGCCTTTAACACCAACGGCCTGCCTCTTTTTGTGGCCCTTGACCACGAGGGCGACGGTTATCCCTACACCCGCGTTACCGGCGGGGTAACGCCTATCCCCGGTCAAATGGCCATTGGGGCCACCTGGGACACAGCCAATGCCGAAGCAGTGGGCCAGATTGTGGGCGAGGAGTTAGCAGCGATGGGCGTCAACCTGCTGCTTGGCCCCAGCTTGGATGTTTTGCACGCCCCGCGTCCTACCGGCCAGGGCGACATTGGCATCCGGGTGTTTGGGGGCGACCCGTACTGGGTGAGCCAGATGGGCCGGGCCTACATTCGGGGGGTGCACCTGGGTAGCCGGGGACGCCTGGCCACGGTGGCCAAACATTTTCCCGGCCACGGCGGCAGCGACCGCCTGCCCGATAACGAGGTGGCCACAGTAGACAAGTCGTTGCAAGAATTGCGTCGGATTGAGTTGCCGCCCTTCTTCCACGTCACTGCCGCTCTGCCAGACGACCTGCTGGGCCAAACCGATGCTTTGATGTCCAGCCATATTCGTTATCGCGGCTTCCAGGGCGACATCCGCCAGTTCACCGCGCCCATCAGTTTTGACGCCGCCGGCATGGAAACCCTGCTCAGCCTGCCCGAAATTGCGCCCTGGTATGAAGAAGGCGGGCTGATTGTGAGCGACGCCCTGGGCGTGCCCGCCGTACGCAAACACTTTGACCCCACCCTGGAAAGTTTTCCCCATCGCCGCATTGCCAAAGAAGCATTTCTGGCCGGAAACGATGTGTTGAGCCTGGTCCAATTCGATTTAAAATCCATCTGGAGCGATCAGTTTGCTAATATCAAAGACACTATCTTTTTCTTCCGCACCGAATACGCCCGCAATCCCACCTTTGCCGCCCAGGTAGACGCGGCAGTGGCCCGTATCTTGCAAACCAAGCTCAAACTCTACCCGCAGCTCAATCTCGACGCCCTCAACACCGATCCAACCCAGGCCCTCCAAATCGCCGGACAATCCCAAACTCCCATCAACACCATCGCCCGGCAGAGTTTGACCCTACTCTACCCCTCCCCCGACGAGCTGCGCTTGCGCCTGCCCCAACCGCCGCGGCCTGGCGAAAATATCCTGGTGATTGTTGACGCTCGCCTGGCGCGGGAGTGTTTTACCGATAATTGCCAGCCCCAGGAATTGTTCATTCCCCACGCGGCCATTGAAGAGACAATCTTGCGCCTGTACGGGCCAAACGCAACCGGCCAAATTCAGCCGGAACAGATCAGAACAATCACCTTTTCAGAACTGAAACTGGCCCTGGCTGGAACCATTGCCCCCCCCGAAGCGCCGGCAGAACCTACCGAAAACCCACTCATTCAATTGTCGGCGGAGGAAGTCCGCCAACATATCCAGCAGGCTGATTGGCTGATTTTTGCCATTTTGGATTTGAATACCAGCCGCTATAGCGATTCCGATGCCCTTAAGCTCTTTCTGGCCCAGGAAAGCGGCACGTTACTAAACAAAACCACCGTGGTTTTGGCCTTCAACGCGCCTTACTACCTGGACACCACCGAAGTGACCAAACTGACCGCCTACTATGGCGTTTACAGCAAAATCACGCCTCACCTTGAAATGGCCGCGCGCGCCCTCTTTGGCGAGGCCGATCTGCCGGGCGCAGCGCCGGTATCGGTAGAAGGGATTGGTTATGAACTGGTAGATGTGCTGGCACCCGATCCCACCCAAAATATTGCCATAGAACTGCTGGAGGTTTTGCCGGAAAACAGAAAACCGCCCGTGTCGGTGCGAGTGCGAGTGGGACCTATCCAGGATCATAACGGCAACCCTGTCCCGGACGATACGCCGGTAGAAATCAAGGCGCTGCTGGGCGAGCGTCAGCTTGCCGCCGAAATTGCATCCACCTCGGCGGGCCTGGCCGAAGCCAGACTCACCCTGACCGAGCCAGGTGAGGTTGAGATTGTGGCCGTGGCGGGATCGGCAATCGCCGCTGAGAGTATCTCGATTATAATTGCTGCGCCGCCCACGCCCGCCCCCACCGAGACCACCGCGCCGCCCGCTGCCACCGCAACCGACCCCCCCCCGCCCACCCTCGACACCCCAACCCCCACGCCCACGTCTACTCCGATCATGCCACCTACCGATGAGATCCTCCCACCTGCCTCCCCCACCATCCGTCAAGTGGATGGCCTTGACTTTCTGTTAGCCTTGAGCGCCATTGTCCTGGCCGGGCTGGCAGGTTTCTGGCTGGGCCAACAATTTTACAAACCACTGCCTCGCCAGGCGCGCGTGGCTTTGTGGGCCTTGATTGGCGGCCTGCTGGCCTATCTGCTTTACGGGCTGGGCTGGCTGCGGCCGGAGGAGTGGCTTTTGGCAGAACCGGATTTATGGGCAGGCCGGCTGGCGGTAGGGGGGCTGGTTTTTGTCTTTAGCCTGGCTGCGGCGGGGTTGAGTAGTAAAGGAGAAGATCGGCAAACGTCAAGGGCTGGCCGTTGAAAGAATTTTCCTTCAGCCTGAAGTGGCCACCTGATCCTTCATTGAGCAAACGTCACCCACCACGACGCCGCCAGCAAAACAATCGCCAGGCCAATCAGCCACCAGTTTTCGCGCACAAACAGGGGCCAATTACGATTGGAGGTTTGGCTGGAGTCCATCGGCGCAGTAGAGATGGAACTGCGGCACATTTGCCGCCAATGCGTTATGGAAGAAGGACGATCTTTGGGATGAAGGGCCATCGCCGCAGCAATGGCGTCGGCCACGCCGGGCGAAATATCAGGATTGACTTCTCGCAGCGGCGGCAGAGATTCCGGCGCCAGGAAACGTTCCTGGGCGCTGGTCGGTTGGATACCGGATAACAGGTGGTAGAGCGTGGCCCCCAGGGCGTACAGGTCGGAACGGGCATCGGTATGGCCCAAATGGTCAACATACTGCTCCAGGGGGGCGTAGGGCAGGCTGCCCGCGCCTTGCAGGCCGGTCAGGGTGCTGGGGTCATCGGGGTCGAGCGGTTTGACCAGGCCAAAATCAACCAGTTTGAGGCGATTGTCCGGGGTCAATTTAACATTGGCCGGCTTGAGGTCACGATGCAGCACCGGCGGCTGGCGCGAGTGCAGATAGGCCAGAGTATCGCTCAATTGGTCGGCCCAATCTAAAACAGTGATTTGGTCCAAAAACCGGCCCTCGCGGCGAACGCGGTTAACGATTTCCAATAAATCCTGGCCGGGCACAAAGTCCATCACCAGGTAATCACGTTCATCAATGGAGAAAAAATCGCTCACTTTGGGCAGGCCGGGATGGTCCAGTCGGGCCAGGGTTGAGGCTTCCTGGTAAAACTGTTTGCGCGCAGCTTGAATGACCCTCTCATTAAGGGTCGGCAGGAGTTGAGTTTCTTTGATGGCGCATTGACGTCCCACCAGCCGGGTATCATCGGCCAGATAAACCGCGCCCATCCCCCCGGCCCCAATCAAGCCGGCAATTTTATATCGTTCGCGTAATATGTCGCCAGGTTGGAGATTTGTGGGCAAAGCATACTCCGTAAAAGGTGTCAGGTATTGAGTATTTAGATATTATATTTCATCTCTCACCAAGAAGAAAATCCGGCTATCGAGGAAACTGAAATGCCTTTAATCAAACGTTTTGAAGATATTCAAGGTTGGCAAGAAGCACGTAGACTTACCCAAAAAATCTATCAACTCAGCGGGAGTTGTCAAACAGGAGGGTAATATGAAAAATCTACAAACTGAACAGGCGCTTTTGATTTGGCGGGAAGGGGATATTATTAAAGACCAATGGATTTTGCACGATACCGAGGCGGTCATCAGCATTGGCCGCTCGCCCGATTGCGCGGTCAGTATTCCGGTGCGCTGGATTTCGCGCACCCACGCCGTGCTGCATCGCCGGGGGGGGCAATTTGTGCTGGAAGACGCGGGCAGTAAAAATGGGGTTTTTATCAATGGACAGCGGGTGGTTAAGCCCCACCCCTTGAGCGACGGCGATGTAATTCAACTGGCCCCCGGCCTGGAACTGCTTTATGTAGATAGCGAAGCCACAGCGCCTTTGCCCGGCCAAAAAGGGCTGGGATTGCACGTTGACCCAACCGAACGGCAAGTTTACGTGCACGGCCAGTTGGTCAGCCCCCCGCTCAGCAATCAGCAATACCAATTGCTGGCGCTGCTGGTGGAAAAACCGGGCAAGGTTTACAGTCGGGCCGAGGTAGTGGAAGCGTCCTGGCCGGATGAAGACCCCGCCGGCGTAACCGACGACGCCATTGACGCCCTGGTCCGCCGCTTACGCCAGCGGCTGGCCGAGATAGACCCGGAGCACAACTTTATTGTGACAGTGCGGGGTTATGGTTTCAGATTGGATAATAGCATTGTTTAGGCCAAATTGGAATTGGATTCACCCCAATCTGCCTCTCTGCGATTTTGCTCATTTACCCAATGCTAGCCTAAAATGCAGATACCGTTGAAGAAAAAACAGCGGCTCATTGAAATGGTAGATAATCACTCCTGAACAAGGAAACAGTTATGTCTCTAGCTACAACATTGCCCAAATCAGCCCCCCTTTCTGAAGTTATTCAGCCCAGTCCGCCGCCATCCCAGCCGGCTCTGGATGCTGCCGTAGAAACACTCCAGGCCCGTAAGGAGGCCTGGGTAGCAGTTGGAGTCCAGGAGCGGATTGACCTTATAGATACGCTCATTGACCACCTGGCAGCCATTGCCGAGCCGTGGGTTGCGCTGTGCTGCGAGGCCAAAGGAATTTCTATAAACCATCCGGCGGCTATTGAGGAGTGGCTGGGCGGGCCTTACCTGGTGCTGCAAAACCTGCGGCTGCTGCGACAATCTTTGCTGGACATTGAAACCTATGGACATCCCCGGATTCCCGGGCCGGTTACGGTGCGGCCCAACGGCCAGGTAGTGGCCCGGGTGTTTCCCCAAACGCTTTACGACCGCCTCTTTTATCCCGGCATCAGCGCCGAAGTGTGGATGGAGTCAGGCCTTACCCCGGCAGAACTGCCCCAAACCCAGGCCCTGGTTTATCAACATAAAAATGGCACAGGCAAAGTGGCCCTGGTCCTGGGAGCCGGAAATTACTCCTGCCTTGGCCCCGCCGATTTTTTGTACAAACTTTTTGTGGAAAATCAGGTGGTGGTTTACAAAACTAATCCCATCAATGCCTACCTGGACCCGCTGTTTAAAGAGGCCTTCCGCGCCCTCATTGAGCGTGGTTTTTTACAGGTGGTCACCGGCGGCGCGACTGAAGGCGCTTACCTGGCCCATCACCCCGGCCTTGACGAGATTCACCTGACCGGCTCCGACAAAACCTTTGAGGCCATTGTTTTTGGGGCCGGCCCGGCAGGGGCCAAACGAAAAGCCGAACGCCGGCCGCTGCTCACCAAACGAGTTACGGGCGAACTGGGCAACGTCAGCCCGGCCATTGTGGTGCCGGGTCCCTGGTCTAAAAACGATCTGATTTATCATGCCACTCACTTGGCCTCCATGCTGGCCGTTAACGCCGGTTTCAATTGCCTCACCACGCGGGTCATCATCAATCAGCGGGCCTGGCCCCAACGAGACCAACTTTTAGACAAAATCCGCCAGCGCCTCAGCCAAATTCCCGCGCGTACAGCTTACTATACCGGCGCAACAGAACGTTACCGGGCCTTTCTTTCCGCCCATCCCGAGGCCGAACAGTTTGGCCCCTCCATTGACGGCAAACTACCCTGGACCCTGATTGCCAATATTGACCCCTACAGTCAAAATGACATCTGCTTCACCACCGAAGCCTTTTGCAGTGTTTTTGCCGAAACCGCTCTTGACGCGCCCACTATCCCGGCCTACATAGACCAGGCGGTTGAATTTGCCAACAATCGTCTCTGGGGCACGCTCAACGCCACCCTCATCGTCCATCCGGCCTCGCTCAAAGACCCGGCCACTGCCGCCGCTGTTGAACGAGCGGTGGCCAATCTGCGGTATGGCACGGTGGCCATTAATCAATGGGCTGTGGTTGGCTACGGCCTGGTAACGCCCACCTGGGGCGGCTTTCCCGGCCACGATATTTACGACGTGCAGTCGGGGATAGGCGTGGTGCATAACACCCTCATGTTCTCCCGGCCCCAAAAGTCGGTTATTCGCGCGCCGTTTATTTTTAGGCCCACGCCCATCTGGTTTGTGACGCACAAAACCGGCCACGAGCTTGGCCCAAAACTGATTAAGTTTCAAAAATCCCCCTCTCCCTGGCAGTTACCGAGTATCTTCTGGTCGGCGCTGCGGGGTTAGGTTTGGATTCGAGACAAAACGTGACAAAGACTGTGAAACTGTGGCCGTTCTTATTTTTAGGGATCACCACCCTGGCGACGATACTTTTGGCGGCAGGCCTGTCCGGTTCTACCCTGCATGAGACCAGCCAGCCTTTTCCGGTTTGGCTCTTTAAAGACCTGTTGGCCGGCGAAACGCCCATTGAACAAGCAGAAGCCCAAGAAATAACACCCGCCCCAGATATTGGCAGGTTGGGTTTTTACCTGGTTGTTAGCCTTTTGATTTTATGGCTCGTCACCTTTATTTTTAATCCGGAAATGCGCAAACGGATGCTGGGGCGGCTGTTGCTCTATACGGCA
>JAFGDY010000006.1 GCA_016931895.1 Anaerolineae bacterium | reverse complement strand
GAGGCCCTGGCCAAACCGGGCCGCGACCCCCGCGATGATTTACCCAAACCTTTGCTGCGCCAGGACGTGCTTAAAATGGAAGACCTGCGCGAAGGGATGGTGCTGGCCGGCACGGTGCGCAACGTGGTTGATTTTGGCGCGTTTGTGGATATTGGGGTTAAGCAGGATGGACTGGTGCACATTAGCCAGTTGGCCGACCGTTACATAAAAAACCCGTTTGAAGTGGTGAAGGTGGGCGACGTGGTGAAGGTGAAGGTGATGAGTGTGGACGTTCAGCGCGGGCGCGTTGGCTTGAGTATGAAAGAGGTTTAATAATGGCCTGAGAACGGATGGCAAATCTCAGGGTGTTTTTCTGAAATGTCATTTTGAGGAACGCAGCAACGAGAAATCTTCTCCCAAAGGTAGGGGGTTAAGGAGATTTCTCGGCCTCACGGCCTACTAATGACATGCCGGTGTATGCAAAAAAACCGTTGCCTGATGATTGGCCGGTTGTAGGGAAATTGACCATCTACAGCGGCTGAGTTATGCTACACTACAGCGACTTAATTTTTTATGCAACAAGGCGCTGGATTTGCTTTTTTTTAAACACGCCAAAACAAAAATCAAACGTTGGCCCAGAATCCTCCTCATTATTTTGGGGATTGGCTTGGGCGCGGGCATTTTTCTTTGCCTGTGGCCCTGGCTGGTAAGCAAGTATTACCACCGTCTCATCTACGCGCCGGATGACGTTCCGCCGGAGCGGGTGGCCATTGTGTTTGGGGCCAGAATATACAAAGATGGCCGGCTGAGCGCGATGTTGCTGGATCGAGTAGAAACAGCCGTGCAGTTGTATGAGGCCGGAAAAGTGGATAAATTGCTTTTAAGCGGCGACAACCGTTTTGCCGATTACGACGAACCGGGGCGAATGATGGACTATGCCCTCAGTAGAGGCGTGCCCGCCGAAAATATTCAGCCCGACTACGCGGGACGGCGCACTTACGATACCTGCTACCGGGCCAAAGCTATTTTCCGGCTTGACTCGGCGGTATTGGTGACGCAGAATTTTCACCTGCCGCGGGCCTTGTTCACCTGCCGCAATTTGGGGGTGGAGGCCGTGGGGGTAAACGCGGACTTGCGAACCTACCATCCGCTTTCCGTCCGGTGGTCCAAAACCCGCGAGTTTCTGGCCACCGTCAACGCCCTCTTTGACGTTATCCGGCAAAAACCGGCGCCCGTATTGGGCGAGCCGATCCCCCTCAATTAAGAGGCGTCACTGTTTGGGCGCCATCCTTCGGCTTCACTCAAGACAAGCAAAAAGATTCCTCGCTATCGCTCGGAGCAACATGACGATAAAGGGGGTAACAACCTGGATGATTTAACGGCTTCCCCGCCGGGCCAGCCAAATTCCGGCCAGCACAACCAGGCCGCCCAGGGCCTGCCAGGGGCCTAAACCCTCCGCCAGAATAAACCAGGCCAAAAAAGCCGCCACCACCGGCTGCAACAACAACGTGACCGCGGAAAAGGAGGCGGGCAAATGGGCCAGCGCATAAGCAATCAAACCCTGGCCGCTCACCTGAGAAACCAGGGCCATGCCAATTAAAATAGCCCAACCCTGAAGCGTGAACGCCACTAAATGCTCGCCGGAGACAAAGGCAAAAACTAAAAAGGCGCTGCTGCTGGTCACGCCGCCCCAGGTCATAATGGTGGCGGCGGAAAAGTGGTTCCGTAGTTGTTTCACGGTGAGCAGGTAACACCCATAAAACATGGCCGACACCAAACCCAATATATCGCCCAGTAAATTTTGGGAGCCTAGCGAAAAACTCTGGCCAATGAGCATGATCGCGCCGGCCAGGGCCAGGACCAACCCCAATAGAAACATTCGCTTAAAGCGTTCGCCAAATAACAACCAGGCGGCCAGGGTGACAAAAATGGGGGCAAAATTGGTCAACAAAGTGGCGTTGGCCACAGTGGTCAAAATGAGCGACCAATGCCACACGGCCAGATCGAAGGCGTAAAACAGGCCGGCCACCGCCAGCCAGCGATAACCGATGGCGCGAGAGTGGGGCCCGGGTGGAGTGGTATGCTGCCTCTCAACATTCAGTACCAGCCAAAATACAGGCACGGCCAGGGCCACGCGCCAAAAGGCGGTGGCGCTGGGGCCAAGCTCGCTCAAGCGCACAAAAACAGGGGCAAAGCCTGTTGCCACTGCGCCGGTGACCAATGCCCCCAGGGCTGCGCGCCCCAGATTTGGTTTGGGCATAGAAATTGCGGGATTAATGTTACTCATCAGCCCCTGCTCAATCCGGTTTCTCCAATTCAAATTCCTGGTGAATCACCCGGACAGCCTTATCCGCCTCGCCCTTGGCCACCACCAATGAAATATTGAACTCGCTGCTGCCCTGGGCAATGGCAATCACATTCACCTTTTCCCGGCCCATCGCCCCAAACAAGCGCCCGCTGACCCCGGGGGTGCCTTTCATTCCCGCCCCCACTACCGCCAGAATCACGGTGTCATCTTCCACCTTAATCCGGTCAAAATCGCGCCGCTCGATCTCGCGGGCCAATTCATTTTCCAGTGAGGCAACCACTTTGGGTACATCAGATGTTGGGACCACAAAACAAATGGCCTGCTCCGACGAGGCCTGGCTGATCATCAAAATATTGGTATCGGTGCGGGCCACAGCGGTAAAGGTGCGGCCGGCCACGCCGGGGATACCGGCCATGCCCTGGCCTTCCAGGCTAATCAAGCTCATATTTTTGATAGCGGTGACGGCCTTAACGGTTTTGGTAGACTCTTTGGCTTCGGCGGTGATAAGGGTGCCGGGGTGGTCAGGCGCAAAGGTGTTGAGGATACGCACCGGAATATTGGCCCGCCGGGCCGGGCGGATGGCCTGAGAATGGAGCACTTTGGCCCCAAAATAAGATAACTCGCTCACCTCGGCATAAGACAGGTATGTGATGGGGTGCGCCTCCGGCACTACGCGCGGGTCGGCCGTCATCACGCCGTTAACGTCGGTCCAAATCCACACCTCATCGGCGCCCAGGGCGCGGCCCAGAATGGTGGCCGAATAATCGCTGCCGCCGCGGCCCAGGGTGGTTTGCACGCCGTCTGCGGTGGCCCCAATAAAGCCAGTGACCACCGCCACTTTGCCCTTAGCCAAAACGGGGCGCAAGCCCGCCTGCGCCTTTTGCCCGGTTTGCTCAATCAATGGCACGGCAGAGCCAAAACGATTATCCGTTACAATCAGGTCGGTGGCCGGGATGTCTTGCGCCGGCACGCCCGCGTGGCTCAGAATGGCGGCCACCTGAGGCGCGCTCATCCGTTCGCCCAGGCCCCCAATCACGTCCAGGGCGCGCGGGGTCAATTCACCCAATACGTTGATGCCGTGGCATAAGGCCGTGAATTCGGCCAGCAGGGCGTTGATGCGGGTTAGCATCACTTGCCGTTCAGAATTTTTTTCTAAAAAATGGTACAGGGCCTCGGTGTGTTTTTGGGCAATTTGCGTCCGCGCCTGGCCGGCGCCCTCTTCGTGGCCGGCTGCGGCGGCATAGGCCGCATTGAGCAGCAAGTCGGTTACGCCGCTCATGGCCGAAACCACAACCACCAACTGATGGCCTTGGGCCTTCGCCTTTTTCACAATTTCAACCACTTTTTCTAAAGCCTGGACACTCCCCACCGAAGTGCCGCCAAATTTCATTACAATCAGCAAGGTTCAGGTCCCCCTTACGCAAAAAAATACGGTATCTACACCGGCAGATACCGTATAGTACTCATTGTTAGCCAAACGGCAAAAACTATCCGTTCAAATCAGGCTTCCAAACGCATGGTCGAAAGGCGGATGGCCGCTTCAATCCGCAATCGCAATTCCTCAATATCAAAGGGTTTGGTGATGATGTCGTTGACTCCCACCTCCAGGGCCTCCAGCCGGGCGCGGCGCTCGTTAAGATGGAGCAGCATGACGATGGGAATGTGGCCGGTCAGGGTGTCGTCCAATAAATCCCGGCAAATCTGATAAGGGTCTGTCCCGGTAAACTCGTCGCTGATGAGAATAACGTTGGGTTGCCAGGGACGGCACACTTTTAAGATTTCGTCGGCAGCCTCCACTGCCCGAATCTCGTAGCCGTTGTTTTTGAAGTATATCTCTAACGACGCCCGAATGTCGTGATCGGGTTCGGCGATGAGAAGGCGAGGGTTTGATATGCCCACTAAAAAAACCTCTTCTATGGCACTAACTCACTTTGCTGACTTTGAGTATGCGCCAGGTTAAGGCATTTTGCCATAGGAGAATGGTCATAACAAATTGAAGCGCCGCTATCTGGCCACGCTGAGATATTTTTCGCCGCCGTCGGGGAAAACCGTCACAATCACGCTGTCTTCCTCAAGGGTTTTGGCTAATTGAATTGAGGCCCAGGCGGCGGCCCCGGCGGAGTAGCCTACAAACAAACCCTCTTCCAGGGCCAGGCGGCGGGCCATCTCGCGGGTCTCGTTGGGGCGGACGGCAATTTTGCGGTCAGGGAAGTGGGGGTCGTAGATTTGAGGCACGATGCTGGTTTCCATGTGTTTCAAACCTTCAATAACGCCCAATTCGTCTGCCGGTTCCACCGCCATCACCTGGATATTGGCGTTAAATCCTTTCAAACGCCGGCCTGTGCCCATCAAGGTTCCGCCGGTGCCAATGCCGGCCAAAAAGTGGGTTACGGCGCCCCCGGTCTGCTGCCAAATTTCCACGCCGGTGGTATGAAAGTGCGCCTGCCAGTTGACCAGGTTGTTGTACTGGTCGGGCCGGAAGTAGCGTTCCGGGTTTTGAGCCAGCATCTCGTTGGCCGTGCGAATGGAACCGTCAATGCCTGCCAGGGGGTCGGTGAGCACCAACTCTGCGCCGTAGGCAAGCAAGATGTCTTTGCGTTCCTGGCTGGCGTTGGCGGGCATTACCAGGGTGACTTTGTAGCCTTTGGCCGCGCCAATCATGGCCAGGGCAATGCCGGTATTGCCAGAGGTGGCCTCGACGATGGTTTTAGCCGGGGTCAGTAAACCCGTTCTTTCCCCGTCTTCAATCATGGCCAGGGCGGGCCGGGCCTTTACCGAGCCGCCGGCATTAAACCATTCCGCCTTGGCAAAAATCACCACCCTGGGCGAGATTCCCTCGGCGCAGGCCAGGCGATGCAGAGGTAACAAGGGGGTGTGGCCAATGCGGGCTAACAAACTATCACCCAGGGGCCGGGGTTCGGCCGGCCGTTTGGTGACAAAGGCAGTTTTTGTTTGCGTTTTTTCCATTGTTTCTATAAAGGCCATGATGGCCTCCTTTTTTGTCTGAACCCTAAATATTGCGGGCCTTAAAAACAAAAAACTCACCGTACACCTGACGATGAGCCTGCTCAGTAAGATTAATATTAAATTATTGACCGCTATGGCCGGCTAAACAAATCAATTGTAATCGCAGGTCTGCTTGAGAGTCTCATCGTCGTTGCCACACGGCGATGCGGGCTACCGTAGCCACCCACTCTCTCCTGTTGAGAGCGGGGCTACCGCGCCCGCTTCATACATGTACAACAATTTTTTCCCGGGATTACAATTGAATCGGTCATAATCTTCTGGAGGATGAAATGTTTTGATTGTAAATAATCTTACCTGCTTACGCCCTTTTGGGCAAATCAAAAGAGGGTGTTGGATTTTGGGGCAAGTTTTATTCCTCTCTGTTCCCCCGTTAACGGAGGGATTTAAGGGGTAAACACATTTCTAAATTTTTAGAAAAAACCCAGTAGGGTAGGGTCTTCCATCATTTCGGGGTGCCACTGCTCGGCTAAAACCTCAACCTTAACTTCATCCCCAACCGCGTATTCAGCCATCTCTTTGATCTGGCCTACCATCCAGGGGCCGTAAGGGCAAAAGGGCGTGGTCAACACCATTTTAACATGAACCGGCGTGCTTTCCAGATCAATCTCTCTGATCAAACCCAAAGTGACCACGTCAAGATGGAGTTCGGGGTCCATCACTCCGCGCAGGGCTTCTCGCACCGATTCTTCGGTTACACCATTCTCTTCGGTAACTTCATTATTAACGGTTTCTTCAGACATCATTCCTCCTCGTACAAGATAAGATAACGGGCCAAATGTCACCTTTGGTGAACAGGCTTTTTGATTACTGATCGGCCTGCAACTTTATTCTTTTGGCGCAATGAGAATATCGTCGCCCGCAACTTTAACTTCGTACAACGGCACCGGCGCAAAGGCGGGCATGGTCTGCTGGCCGGTTTTAACGTTAAAACGCGCCCCATGTCGCGGGCACACAATCCACTCGCCGTCCAGCTCGCCTTCCACCAGAGGGCCGTTATCGTGGGTGCATACATCGGAGATGGCATAAAACTTTCCGTCAAGGTTGAACAGGCCCACGTCGTCGTCTTCGTATTCAACCAGCATCTTTTGGCCGGGCGCCAGGTCCGATGTTTGGGCTACTTTAATGAATTCAGCCATTTTCCCCCTTCCCTACCAGTCGTCATCTTCGGTGTTCCAATCCTCTTCGCGCAGGCCGTAAACCCCGGCTTTAAGCACTTTGAGCGAGAGCAGGGCGCACTTCATGCGCACCGGGCCAATTTCAATGCCCAGCGCCTCTAAAATATCCTCTTTACCAATTTGTTTGGCCTCTTCCAGAGTTTTGCCCTGGATCATTTCGGTGAGCATGCTGGCGCTGGCCTGGCTGATGGCGCAGCCTTTGCCCTGAAAGGCCACCTGGTCAATAACATTGTTTTCATCAACGTGCAGGTCAATACGAATCACATCGCCACACAGTGGATTATCCTCCTGGTGAGAATGGGTTGGATTTTCCAGCGTGCCGGCATGGCGTGGGTGGCGATAATGGTCCAGTATGTTTTCCCGGTAAAAGTCGTCCATAATGTTTAGAATTAGGTTTAGATTAGGTTTAGATAATCCAGATTAGCCTAACAATTCTCTGGTTTTATCCAGCGCCTCGGCCAGGCGGTCTACTTCTTCCGGCAGATTATAAATGTAAAAACTGGCCCGGGTGGTGGCCTGGAGGCCCAATCTGGCATGGAGCGGCATAGTGCAATGATGACCGGCCCGCACGGCAATGCCTTCCCTATCCAGCACCGCCGCCACGTCGTGCGGATGGATGTTGCCCAGAGTAAAAGCCACGGCCCCACCGCGAGAGGTGGGGGCATGCGGGCCGTAGATACGCAGGCCTTCCACCTGGCCTAACCGGGCCAGGGCGTAAGTGGTCAGCGCAATCTCGTGCTGCCGAACGTGGTGCATACCCAAATTATTCAAATAATCCACGGCATACCCCAGCCCAATGGCCTCGGCAATGGAGGGCGTGCCTGCCTCAAATTTCCAGGGCAAATCGTTCCAGTCGGCCTCCTCAAAAGTGACCCGCTTGATCATGTCGCCGCCGCTCATAAAGGGCGGCATCTGGGCCAGGATTTCTTTACGCCCCCACAATACGCCAATGCCGGTTGGCCCCAACATTTTGTGTCCGGAAAAAGCCAGAAAGTCGCAATCAAAGGCCTGCACGTCGGTGGGCATGTGGGGCACGGCCTGCGCCCCATCCAGCAGCAGCAACGCCCCTATTGCGTGCGCTTTTTGCCCAATTTCGCCAACGGGGGTGATGGTGCCCAGGGTATTGCTCATTTGCGTAATTGTAACCAGTTTGACGGCGGGAGTCAACAACTCCTCAAAAGCGGCCATGTTCAAACAACCCCGTTCGTCTATGGGGATATATTTGACCGTGGCCCCGGTGCGGGCGGCCAACTGCTGCCAGGGGACGATGTTGGCGTGATGCTCCATTTCGCTGGTCAAAATGACATCCCCGGCTTTGATGTTGGTTTGTCCCCAGGTGTAGGCCACCAGGTTGATGCTCTCGGTGGCATTGCGGGTAAAAATTATCTCGCGCCAACTGCGGGCGTTGATGAAACGGCCCACTTTTTTGCGGGCCGTTTCGTAGGCTACCGAGGCTTTTTCGCTAAGCTGATAAATGCCGCGATGCACGTTGGCATTGTACTCGCGGTAAAAGGTGTTCATGGCCTCAATGACAGAAAGCGGTTTCTGCGAACTGGCCGAATTATCCAGATAAACCAGCGGCTTGCCATTGGCTTTTTGCTGCAAGATGGGAAAATCTTGCCGAATGGCATGAACATTAAACATAAGGTGTTGGCTCCTGGTAGGCAGGTGACACGTTTACAACTCTACTATGAAACGCCTTGTTTTACAAACTGGCGGTTTATCATTGGATTATAAGGTAAGCAGGGACGCAGCAACAGCCTTTTGCTGTCGCCATGCGTTCCCTGCTTCCTTAGACCAGGCCGGATTTTTCCCGGTGAAAGCCGGATATTTCCCGGTGGAGATTTCAACAACATCGGCCGACTGACTATTGCTATTCCTCGAGCCGTTTCTTTTAGCCCTCATCATCAGCGCCCCCAAAGATCTCCACAACCTGCGTCTAACACAAAAACCTCACCCCCATATTGTGTTTGGAAACGAGAAGAGTTTAATCGCCAATTTTGGCGGAAACCGCATTGAACAGTTTTTGCCGCACGCGCTCGTTGTACATCCGGTCGAACACTTTGTAGAAAAAGCCCTCGACCACCATCCGCACCGCGGTGTTGCGCGGAATGCCCCGGCTCATCAGGTAAAAAACGTACTCTTCCTCAATCTTACTCACCGTGGCTCCGTGCGAGGCCCGCACGTCGTTGGCGTCAATTTCCAGGCTGGGGATGGAGTCGGAGCGGGCGGAGCGGTCCAGGAGCAAGTTTTCGTTTTTTAAATACGAGTTGGTCTGCTGGCCGGACGGCTCAATTTTAATCAGCCCGGTAAATACGCTGCGGCTTTTGTCTTTGAGCGCGCCGTGCAGCAACAAGTCGCCGGTGGTGGCCAGGCCGAAGTGATGGATCAGGCAATCGAGATCAAGATGTTGTTTGCCTTCCATAAAGTAGACGCCGTTGAACTCCATGGTTGAGCCATCGCCCGGCAGCAGGCTGTTGTAATAGCTCTTGGTCAAACGTCCCCCCAGTTGGCCGGTTTCCCAGATCACGGTGCTGTCGTTTTGACTCACCGAGCATTTGACGTTGAAATTATAAACATCCTGGCCCCAACGCTGTACATCCACATGCCGAATTTGCGCCCCTGCCAGGGTATAAATTTCGGTAACGCCGGCATTGAGGGCCTGGCCGTGTTGGCCGCAAGAAATGTTTTCTTCAATATAAGTGGCGCTGGCAAAGCGGTCGGCCACCAGCAACGCGCGCGGGAAGATAGCGCTGCCTTCACCGTCAAGAATGTAAGCTACCTGAAATGGTTTTTCCACCTCCACCTCTTTGGGCAGGTAAAGAAAGACCCCCCCCTGCCACAGGGCGCTGTTGAGCGCGGCAAATTTGCTATTTGAGGGCGGTACGGCCTCGGCCCCCAGATATTTTTCTACCAGGGCGGGATGTTTGGCCACGGCGGTGGAGAGATCGGAAAAAATAACTCCCTGGGCCGCCACGTCCGGGTCAAGCTCATAATAAACAGGCCGGCCGTTGGCAATGATCAACCGCCCGGCGGCGGGATATTCTTGCTCTACGGCGTCGCGCATATCTTCCGGCAGATCGGCCAGGTTATTGATCTGTTGCCCTACACATTCCAGCACCGACGGGTCGGCCAATTTGAATTTTTCCCACTTGATCTTGCGCAAATCGGTGCGCCGCCAATCCTCGTCGGCGGTGGTAGGCATAGGCGTTTCTTCAAAAACGGCCCAACTGATGCGGCGTTTCTGGCGCAGCCACTCCGGCTCGTTGAACTTGGCCGAAATGGCTTCAACCTCCTTGAGCGAAAAAACGCCGGCCGCCAATAGTTTGTCTTTTGTTTTGGGGGTAGTGGTTAAAGTTGTCATTAGCCCACCGAGCCTTCCATTTCCATTTCAATGAGGCGATTCAATTCCAGGGCGTATTCCATAGGCAGTTCCTTCACAATTGGCTCAATGAAGCCGCTGACAATCATATTGGCCGCCTGGCCTTCGGGAATGCCGCGGCTCATCAGGTAAAAGAGCTGCTCCTCCGACACTTTGGAAACGCTGGCTTCGTGGCCGATGCTTACGTCCTGCTCTTCAATTTCGATGTAGGGAAACGTGTCTGTAGCGGACTCCTCATCCAGAATCAGGGCATCGCAAACCACGTTGCTTTTGGCGTTGGTGGCGCCGGGCGCCACTTTCACCAAACCGCGATAGGTGGTGCGTCCCCCGTTTTTGCTGATTGACTTGCTGGTGATCACCGAACTGGTATCGGGCGCGGCGTGCACAATTTTGGCCCCCGCGTCTTGCAACTGGCCACGGCCGGCAAAAGCAATGGACAGCACTTCGCCATGCGCGCCGGGTTCCATGAGCCAGACTGCCGGATATTTCATCGTCAGCTTTGAGCCAAGATTCCCATCTACCCATTCCATGGTGGCGTTGCGATAAGCCTGGGCGCGTTTGGTGACCAGGTTATAAACGTTGTGGCTCCAGTTTTGGATAGTGGAGTAACGACAGCGGCCATTTTCTTTAACAATGATCTCCACTACCGCGCTGTGCAGGCTGTCGCTGGAGTAGGTGGGCGCGGTACAACCTTCTACGTAATGCACGTAGGCCCCTTCATCCACAATAATCAGGGTGCGCTCAAACTGGCCCATATTCTGGGCATTGATGCGAAAGTAGGCTTGCAAGGGCAGGTCAATGTGCACGCCGGGCGGCACGTAAATAAAACTGCCGCCGGACCAAACTGCGGTATTTAGCGCGGCAAATTTGTTGTCCTCCGGTGGAATGACCGTGGTAAAATACGCTTTGACAATATCGGGATGCTCGCGCAAGCCCGCATCCATATCCAAAAAGATAACGCCTTTCTTTTCCAGGTCTTCCAGAAGGTTGTGATACACCACCTCGCTCTCGTACTGCGCCCCTACCCCGGCCAGAAACTTCTGCTCGGCTTCGGGGATGCCCAGGCGATCAAAGGTGTTTTTGATGTCTGCGGGCACATCGTCCCAGGAGTTGAAGGCTTTTTGGGCGTCAATGGGTTTGATGTAGTAATAGATGTCGTCAAAATTAAGCTCATTGAGCATACCGCGCCCGCCCCATTGGGGCATGGGGCGCTCCATAAAATGGCGATAGCCGCGCAGCCGGAAATCGAGCATCCATTTTGGTTCTTGTTTCATCCACGAAATTTCGCGGACAATGTCCTCGTCCAGACCTTTGCGGGCTTTGAAGGCGTAATTTTCGGGAACGCTAAAACCGTATTTGTAATCGTCTAAATTAACATCAAATGTTTGAGCCATAAGTCTCTCCTATTTACGATTTTGGATTTACGATTTACGGTTGAGTCCAACACCCGTAAATCTGAAATCGTAAATTATGTTAACCCCGTTCCTTTAGAATATTATCGTAACCTTCCTGCTCCAGTTTTTCGGCCAGGTCCGGGCCGCCGGATTCGATAATCTGGCCGTTGTACATCACGTGCACAAAATCCGGTTTGATGTAGTTCAAAATGCGCTGGTAGTGGGTGATAACAATAAAACCGCGTTCCGGGCCGGTAAGGGCGTTGACGCCTTCAGACACAATCCGCAGGGCGTCAATGTCCAGGCCGGAGTCGGTTTCATCCAGGATGACAAATCTGGGTTCCAGCAGGGCCATTTGCAAAATTTCGGCCCGCTTTTTCTCGCCGCCGGAGAAACCTTCATTCAGATAACGGCGGGCAAAGCTTTTATCAATTTTCAATAAGTCCATTTTTTCGCCCAACAGCTTGCGAAACTCCGCAATGGGCATCCCCTGGCCGTTGCCGCCCTTCATCGCGTTGACCGCTGTGCGCAGAAAGTTGGCCATGCTGATGCCGGGAATAGCCGTGGGATATTGGAAGGCCAAAAACAGGCCCATCCGGGCGCGCTCATCTGGAGCCAGTTCCAACAGGTTAACGTTGTCCATCCACACCTCGCCCCCTTCCACCTCGTATTTGGGATGGCCGGCCAGGGCATAGGCCATGGTGCTTTTGCCGGAGCCGTTTGGCCCCATGATGGCGTGGATTTCGCCCTGTTTTACCTCAAGGTTTAAGTCCTGGAGAATGAGTTTATCTTCAATGCTAACCCGTAGATTTTTAATAGATAATGAAGACATGGTTGGAATACCCTTCCTTAAAAAACCGTATTGCATCTGGCATAGATTCTTACCAAAATACGCAATACTTTATTTATAATTTTTTACTCTTTAAGAATTGTCCAACATTGTAGCATACCATTTTTACTTTGTCAACTATTTTGTTATTAAATATTGCAAAGTTCAGAAAGATGTGTTATAATTCTGATGATTAAAGTTGGATTGAGGATAAATTTATGGCAATAGGAACCGAAAGGGCGGCTCTATTATACAAACAAATGCCCGTTACGCGGCGGCGTATTTTGCACTTGTTCAAAGAAAACGGCGAGTTAACCGCCGACCAATTGGCCAAGCTGCTGGATATCAGCACGGTGGCGGTGCGTCGCCATTTGACCCGATTGGAACGTGATAATTTGGTAACTTATGAAGAGATGCGGCGCGGCATGGGGCGGCCCAGTTTTGTTTACCGGCTGGGCGAGGCAGCCTCCAGCTACTTTCCGCGCGGGTACGATGAGTTGGCCGTAACCGTGTTAAAAACCATTGAAGATTTGTACGGCCGGGAGGCCGTTGACGCCGTTTTCCGCATGCGGTCGGAGCACCTGCTGGAGAAATATCGGCAAAAGGTCAACGGCCAAAGCCTGCCGGTCAGGCTGGAGCAATTGGTGAAACTGCGTGAAGCCGATGGATATATGTCAACCTGGAAACTCAATGCGGACGGCACGTATACCCTGCGGGAGACCAATTGCCCCATTGTCCATGTGGCCGAGAACTGCGGCTCGGCTTGTGATTACGACCACGCCCTTTTAACCAATTTACTAAAGGCCAATGTTGTTCGCATCAGCCATCTGGCCAGCGGCGACAGCGCTTGCTGCTATCAGGTTCGGCCCAAACCCAACAGCGAGCAATAGACAAGAGGCGGTTTTTGGGTTATACTCTCAAAGCAGGCCCATCTTCCCTAAAAACAACCTTCAGGAGCAAACCTTATGACGAGCGTAACTAAAGAGCAAGTGTTGGCCGCCCTCAGCCGCGTTATTGAACCGGAACTGCACAAAGACCTGGTTACCCTGAACATGGTGGAAAATATAAAAATTGACGGCGGCAACGTGACTTTCACCATTATGCTAACCACCCCGGCCTGCCCGCTCAAAAATCGCATAGAAGCCGAATCTACCGAAGCCGTTATGGCCGTGCCCGGCGTGGAAACCGTTGCCGTTGATTTTGACGCCCGCGTGCCGCAGGATGCCCGCCTGATGGGCCAGATGGACATTGGCGTGCGCAATGCCATTGCGGTGGCCTCCGGCAAAGGCGGGGTGGGTAAAAGCACCATCGCCGCCAACCTGGCCATCAGCCTGGCCCAAGAGGGGGCTAAAGTGGGCTTGCTGGATGCCGATATTTATGGCCCCAACATTCCTATTATGATGGGCGTGCACGACCGTCCCCGGGGCGGGCCAAATAATAAAATTTCCCCGCTGGAAGCCTACGGTGTAAAACTGATGAGTATGGGTTTTCTGGTCCCGCCGGAGCAAGCCGTTATCTGGCGCGGCCCAATGATCCACAGCGCGTTGCGCCAATTTTTGCAGGATGTGGACTGGAACGACCTGGACTATTTAGTGGTTGATCTGCCGCCCGGCACCGGCGACGCCAGCCTCAGCCTGGCCCAGAGTTTGAGCCTGACCGGCGCTATCATTGTCACCACGCCGCAGCAGGTGGCTTTAAGCGACGTGGTGCGGGGCGTCAAAATGTTTGAGCAGCTTAACGTGCCCATCCTGGGCGTGGTAGAGAATATGAGTTACTTTGTGGCCCCCGATACCGGCGCCCGGTACGATATTTTTGGCCACGGCGGCGGGGCGGCGATGGCCGCCAAAATTGGCATTGAGTTTTTGGGCGAAATCCCGCTGGAGCCTGAAATCCGCATAGGGGGGGATGAAGGCCAGCCGATTGTGGTGCGCCAACCGGATGCGGCAGCGGCGCAGGCCATCAAGGCAGTGGCCCAAAAAGTGGCCGCCGCCGTGAGCGTGCAGAACCTTACCCAGTCCCCCCAGTTTGAAGACAATCCGGCTTGAATGTTTTGAGTTAGGGTTCTGGAATGCAGAGGGGCCGGAGGAGAAACAAAATGCGGCATAACTCCCTGGGCAACTTGAACAATCACCAATCAAAAAAGGGCGTTATCAAAAAGATCATGCCCTTTTTTGTTTGCCGTAATCTCCCCTACATTTTTAATGTGAATTTCATATTGCAAACTTAAAATTATTACCGGTTCAATAATAAAGTCAAAAGCCGATAAACAGCCGGCCCTGGTCTGCGTTTCCCCACTATGATGCCATAGACTAACCAGGCTGGTTTTTAACCCCGCTCACTTTCAGCAGTATCGCCTTAAAACGTAAACTTAACCTTGTTTCAACCGGAACAATCTTAGGTAAACCAATGAACCAAATCTTTCATCCCAGTATGAACACCATTGCCAGGGCTTCGATTCTGGGAATGGCCATGATCGCGGCCGGTCTGGCTATCGGGTGGTATTTTTGGGTCAAATCACCTTACCTGACCCAGGTAAACATTGCCCGCGAACAGCCGGTGCCCTTTAGCCACCAACACCACGTAAAAGATCTGGGGATTGATTGCCGCTACTGCCATACCTCGGTTGAGCAGGCTGCCTTTGCCGGGATTCCGCCTACCCAAACCTGTATGACCTGTCACTCCCAAATCCACACCGAGGCCGCCATGCTGGAGCCGGTTCGGGCCAGCTATCGCACCGGCCACCCCCTCCGCTGGACCCGGGTTCACGACCTGTCCGGCTTTGTCTACTTTGATCACAGTATCCACGTTAACAAAGGCATTGGCTGCGAAACCTGTCACGGCCGGGTTGACGAGATGCCGCTGACATGGAAAACAGAAACAATGTTGATGGAATGGTGTTTACAATGCCACCGCGCCCCGGAAAAATATATCCGGCCCAGGGAAGAAGTGTTGACCATGGACTACATACCCAAAAATCACGACCAGCTTGCCCTGGGAACGCAATTGATCACCGAATATGATATTGAAACCGGCCGTTTGGACGATTGTTCTATCTGCCATAGGTAATGACTTTCATGAGAAAGAATTTTGACATCCCCTCCCTGCGCCAACGCCTGGCCGGTTTGAACGGCCCCAAATATTGGCGCTGTCTGGAAGAAATTGCCGAAACCGAAGCCTTTCAAGATTTTTTAAAGCGCGAATTTCCGCAGGGGGCCGACCAGTGGCCCAACCCGGTCAGCCGCCGCAACTTTTTAAAACTCATGGGCGCCTCGCTGGCCTTAGGCGGTTTGACCGCCTGCACCGGGGGCCTCCCCGAAAAAATTGTGCCTTACGTTGACCCCCCCGAAGCGATTGTGCCCGGCGGTAAACCCTTATTTTTTGCCACGGCTATGCCCCTGGGCGGCCTGGCCCTGGGCCTGCTGGCCGAAAGTCACCAGGGCCGCCCCACCAAGCTGGAGGGCAACCCCGATCATCCGGCCAGCCTGGGCGCAACCAATACGTTTGCCCAGGCCTCGGTGCTGGAGTTATACGATCCTGACCGCGCCCAGATAATCACCCAAGCCGGTGCCGCCGGCAACTGGACGGCCTTCATCTCCGCCTTAAACGGGGCGCTGGAACAGCAGCGCAGCGCCAACGGCGCGGGGCTGCGGCTGCTCACCGAAACCGTCACTTCACCCACTTTAGCCAACCAAATGCAAGCCGTTTTGGGCCAATTTCCCCAGGCCCAATGGCACCAGTACGAGCCAATCAACCGGGACAATCCCCGCCAGGGCGCGCTCATGGCCTTTGGCCGGGACGTAAATCCGGTTTATCACTTTGACCGGGCCGAGGTGGTGCTTTCGCTTGAGGCCGATTTTTTGGGGGCCAACCCGGCCGGCGTTCGCTACGCCCATGATTTTAGCCAAAAACGCCGCGTCCGGGCCGGCCGGCCGGAGATGAACCGGCTGTACGCCATAGAAAGTACCCCCACCGTTACCGGCGCTATGGCCGACCATCATCGGCCCGTGCGGCCCAGCCAGGTGGCAGGCGTGATCTTGGCGCTGGCTGCCGCTGTGGGCCTTAACCTGCCCGGCGCTGAAACCGAGTTAAACGATGTTCCCCCGGCATGGATATCGGCCCTGGCCAACGACCTGCAAGCCCATCGGGGCAGCAGCCTGATCTTGGCCGGCAACGGCCAATCACCGTTGGCCCACGCCTTAAGCCATGCCCTTAACCAAGAACTGGGCAATGTTGGTCAAACTGTGGTCTACACCGACCCGCCGGAGGCCAACCCCGTAAACCAGGGCGAATCGCTGCGGGAGTTGGTGGGCGCGATGAACAACGGGCAGGTTGACATGCTGCTCATCCTTGGCGCCAATCCCGTTTACAACGCTCCGGCAGACCTTAATTTTGCCGAGGCGTTGTTGAAGGTGGGCTTCAGTGTTCATTTGGGGCTGCACCAAGATGAAACTGCCGCCTTGTGTCAATGGCACGTTCCGGCCCGCCATTATCTGGAATCCTGGGGCGATGCCCTGGCCTTTGACGGCACAGTAACCCTGATGCAGCCCCTGGTTGAGCCGCTGTACGCCGACAGCCGCTCGGCCCAACAACTACTGGCCGCGTTGCTAGGCCAAAGCGACCTGACCGACTACGATATTGTGCATCACTACTGGGCCGGCCAAGTTACGGACGGCTTTGAAACATTTTGGAAACAGGCCCGGCACGATGGCCTGATTGTCAACACTGCTTTGCCGGCGATTGCCGTAACCGTGGACCTGGCCGCCGTGCAAACAGCGGCCCAAACTCCTCCCCGGCAGGTGTCCGCTTTGGAACTTGTTTTCCGCCCCGACCCTACCGTCTGGGATGGCCGGTTTGCCAACAACGGCTGGCTGCAAGAACTGCCCAAACCCCTGACCAAGTTAACCTGGGACAACGCCGCCTTTGTCAGCCCGGCCACCGCCGAACGGCTAGGGCTGTCTCCTGAAGAGGTAGTTGAATTGATTTACAATGGCCGGACCGTGCAAGCTCCGGTGTGGGTGATGCCCGGCCAGGCCAATGAAACCGTCACCCTGCACCTGGGTTACGGCCGGGAACAAGTGGGGCGAGTGGGTAACGGTATTGGTGTAAATGCTTACGCTTTGCGCACCGCCGCTGCACCGTGGGCCGGCAGCGGCCTCCAAATTCGCGCTACCGGTCAGCAGTATCGCCTGGCCACCACGCAAATGCACTACAACATGGAAGGCCGCGACCCGGTACGTGCGGGCACGTTGGACTTATTTAAAGAAGACCCCCAATTTCCGCAGCACATGGCGCACGAGGCGCCGGAAATTTCATTAATGCCCCAATATGATTACGACAGTTACGCCTGGGGTATGGTGGTTGACCTGAACGTTTGTAACGGCTGTAATGCCTGTGTTGCGGCGTGTCAGGCTGAGAATAACATTCCGATTGTGGGCAAAGAGCAGGTTTTGGTGAGCCGGGAAATGCATTGGATCCGGGTGGACACTTATTTTGAGGGCAACCTGGACAATCCTACCCCTTACCACCAGCCGATGTTATGCCAGCACTGCGAGCAAGCGCCTTGCGAGGTGGTTTGCCCGGTGGGCGCCACAGTGCATGACCATGAAGGTTTGAATGTGATGGTTTACAACCGCTGCATTGGCACGCGCTACTGCTCCAACAACTGCCCCTACAAGGTCCGGCGCTATAACTTTCTGCAATTCTCCGACCAGGAAACCGAAACCCTGAAAATGCAACGCAATCCTGATGTGACCGTGCGGGTGCGGGGGGTGATGGAAAAATGTAGTTATTGTGTGCAGCGCATCAGCCATGCCCGCATTGAGGCCAAAAAAGAAGGCCGTCGCCTTGAGGATGGAGAGGTGGTGACGGCCTGCCAGGCCGCCTGCCCCACCCACGCCATTGTTTTTGGCGATGTCAACGATCCGAACAGCCGGGTGTCGCAATTAAAGGCCGAGCCGCATCACTACGGCGTGTTGACTGAATTGGGCACGCGCCCGCGCACCACCTACCTGGCCAAGCTAAAAAATCCCAATCCTGAGTTGGAGGGGTAGGGGAAGGAGAGAGATTACATCAGTTTTCTCCCTACACCGTTCGTATTCCCGCGTTGGTTGCGGTGGGGCATCTGGCCCAAGAGCTGCCGCCGTATGGCAAACATGATCGTTTTGATCCGGCAAAGGTGCATTACGGACGTTGGTAAAGGCAGAAAAATAGGAGTAATTTATGGCCCTTGGACATGCTGAAAAACCCGGCCAAATTCAGGAAATTCCCCTGCTTCAGCCGGGACACAGCTACGGTACTATCACCGACAAAATTAGCGAAGTGGTGCTGCGGCTACGCACGCCCCTGGGTTGGTTTATTGGCTTTGGCGTGGGCGCAGTTCTGTTTACCGTTTTTTTGGTGAGCGTGGGCGTTTTGTTTGCGTATGGTGTGGGTATTTGGGGCATTAACATTCCGGTGGGCTGGGGCACGGCCATTGTGATGCTGATCTGGTGGATTGGAATTGGCCACGCCGGCACACTCATTTCGGCCATTCTATTTTTATTCCGGCAGCAGTGGCGCACTTCTATCAACCGTTTTGCCGAGGCCATGACCTTGTTTGCCGTGTCCTGCGCCGGTTTGTTCCCTATTCTGCACCTGGGCCGGCCCTGGGTGATGTACTGGATCATGCCGTATCCCAATACCTTTGGCCTGTGGCCCCAGTTTCGCAGCCCCCTGTCTTGGGACGTGTTTGCCATTACGGCCTACGCCACCACCTCGGTCTTGTTCTGGTTTGTCGGCCTGATCCCGGACCTGGCCGCGCTGCGCGATAAGGCCACCTTTAAACCGCTTCAATATTTTTACGGCATGCTGGCTATGGGTTGGCGTGGCTCGGCCCGCCACTGGCACCATTACAACTCGCTCTATTTGCTGCTGGCGGCCATTGCCACGCCGCTGGTGGTGTCGGTGCATACGGTGATCAGTTTTGATTTTGCCATCTCGGTGATGCCGGGCTGGCACACCACCGTTTTTCCGCCCTACTTTGTGGCCGGGGCCATCTTTTCCGGGTTTGCCATGGTCATCACCCTGACCATTCCCATCCGTAAAATCTTCAAAATGGAAGACTTTATCACCCTGCGCCATTTTGACCTGATGGCCAAGGTGATGCTGGCCACCGGCTTGCTGGTTGTATACGGCTACCTCACCGAAGCCTTCACCGCCTGGTACAGCGGCAACCAATATGAATTGTACCTGCTCAAAAATCGGTTGTTGGGGCCTTACGCGCCGGTGGTGTATGCCTTGATCTTTTGTAACGCGGTTACAGTTCAACTTCTGTGGTTCAAAAAAATCAGAACCAATCTGGTTCTGTTGTTCATCATTTCAATCATTATCAATATTGGCATGTACTTGGAACGTTTTATGATCATTGTCATCAGCCTGAGCCGCGAGTACTTGCCTTCGTCCTGGACGTTGTTCACGCCCACGCAGTGGGATTGGGGGATTATATTTGGCTCGTTAGGACTGTTTCTGGTGCTGCTCTTTTTATTTGTGCGCACGCTGCCGATGATTTCAATTTTTGAAGTGCGAGAGTTGTTGCATCAAACCCAAGAGGGCGAAACTCACCCGGCCTGAACAACGGCTCAGGCGGCCGGGTTGAAGTTTTGCCCGCAAACAAAAATGAGGCTTGAGTTTGAACGCCTGATAAAAACTGATAAATGAGACATCCGTTTGGAATAAAACCATGAACGAACGCGCCCCAAAACGTAATCTGTTTGGCGTTATCGCCCGGTTTGAAGAAGCCGGCGACCTGCTCGTGGCGGCAAAGCGGGCTTATGCTGCCGGATATCGCCAGCTAGATGCCTATACCCCCTTCCCGGTGCATGGCCTGTCGGAGGCGCTGGGCCTGGACAAGCAGCCAAATTTTGTGCCTTACCTGGTGTTGTTGGGCGCAATTTTTGGCGGCCTGGCGGGGTATATGTTGCAATATTACACCTCGGTGATAGCTTATCCGCTGAACATCGGCAGCCGCCCGCTTAATAGCTGGCCCGCGTTTATGGTGATAACCTTTGAAGGAGCCGTGTTGATGGCGGCGGTGGCCGGGGTATTGGGGATGTTGTTTTTGAACAAGCTGCCCATGCCCTACCACCCGGTGTTCAACACGCCAAACTTTAACCGGGCTTCCCGCGACGCTTTTTTCCTGTGCGTGCTGGCCACCGACCCCCGGTTTGACGAGCAAGAAACCGGGGCGTTTTTGAAAAGCCTGCACCCCAGCGCCGTGCATGCCGTTGAGCAGGGAGATACAGAGATTTACGATTGAATTTTTGGAAAAAGATGACCCATGATTAAAGCTAAACTCACTCTGGCCATCCTGTCCCTGGTTGTTTTGAGCCTTTTTTTAACCGGCTGCGACCTGGTGCCGCTGCACATGCGCGACCAGCCTAAATACGGCCCTTTGGAAGAAAGCCGGTTTTTTCCCAATGAAATGGCGGCCCGGCCCGTTCCGGCCCATACCATTCCCCGGGGGAAATGGGGCCGCATGATGCTCAACGAACATCTTTACACGGGCCAAATTGAGGGGGAATTTACCGGCACCTTCCCGATGCCGGTTACGCCGGCCTTGATGGCGCGAGGGCAGGATCGCTACAACATCTATTGCTCGCCCTGCCACGACCGCGCCGGCTACGGTAACGGCATGATTGTGCAGCGCGGTTTTCAACAGCCGTCCTCGTTCCACATTGACCGGCTGCGGGAACAGCCCGCGGGTTATTATTACGACGCTATTGCCAACGGCTTTGGGGCCATGTACAGCTACGGCGCCCGGCTTGACCCGCAAGATCGTTGGGCCGTAGTGGCCTACATCCGGGCCTTGCAGCGTAGCCAAAACGCCACGCCGGATGACGTGCCGGAGTCGGAACAACCCAAGTTAGAATAGCGTTCGATGAGCCAGGATAACATGGACCAAAAAGCTTTATCTCTGACAAACCGCATCCAAAAAATCGCCCTGCTGGCGGGCGCGGCGGGTTTAATAGCGGCGCTGGCCGGCGCGTTTATCGGCGGCGAGTTTTTTTTCCAGGCCTATCTGTTGGGCTATTTATTTTGGGTTCATCTGGCGTTGGGCTGCCTGATGGGGGTGATGCTGCATCACCTGGTGGGGGGCAAGTGGAGTTTTGTGATCCGGCGTTTTTTTGAAGCCGGGGCCGGCACCCTGCCCTTGCTGGCCTTGCTGTTCATTCCCCTCCTGTTTGGGCTGCCGGCCTTATACCCGTGGACGCATGCCAACGAAGTGGCCCACTCCGCGCTGTTGCAGCACAAAGCCGGTTATTTGAACGTCCCCTTTTTCATCGGGCGGGCAGCCCTTTATTTCATTATTTGGTTTGGCCTGGCTTATTTGCTCAACCGCTGGTCGCGCCGGCAAGACGACACCGGCGACCCCGGCCTGAAAAAACGGATGGTCAATCTTAGCCCGCCCGGCCTCATCCTGCTGGTCCTTACGGCAACTTTTGCCGCGTTTGACTGGATGATGTCGCTGGAGCCGGAGTGGTTCTCGTCCATTTACGGGGTGTTGTTCATTTCCGGGCAGGCCTTGGCGGCCATTGCCTTTGCCCTCATCATGCTAAAGTTGTTTGAACAGTATCGCCCGCTGGCGGATTGGGCATCGGTTGGCGTTTACAATGATTTGGGCAATTTTTTGCTGGCCTTTGTTTCGTTTTGGGCTTATATTGCCTTTTCCCAATATCTCATTATCTGGTCCGGCAATTTGCCCGAAGAGATTACGTGGTACATTACTCGCACCCAGGGCGGCTGGCAATATGTTGGTTTGGCCCTGATAATTTTCCACTTTGTTTTGCCGTTTGCAGTGCTGCTGGCTCGTTCGGTGAAACGCCGGGCGCAGGTGTTGGCCATGATTGCCGGGTTCATTGGCTTCATGCGGCTGGTTGATCTGTTCTGGTTAACAATGCCCGCTTTGCGCCCCACCCTGACCATTCACTGGCTTGATCTGGTGATCCCCCTGGCCATGGGGGGCCTGTGGGTAGCGTTTTTTGCCCGGCAGCTTAAACGCAAAGCCTTGCTGCCCCGGCACGACCCGCGCTTTCAAGAAATTCCGGCCACTCATGCGGAGGTAGCCGTTCATGAATAATCCCCATCCAAGCAATGATCCAAATAAAAATCCCCAGGTGAATTACGAACGCCAGGATGTTAATGTAAAAGCCATCGCTATCTTTGCCATCGGCCTGTTAGTGGTAATTATTGCCGCAATGATCTTGATTGCCGGCCTGATGAATTCAATGCAAGCCCGGACCGACACAATCCAGGCTGTTATTCCTCAAACCCAACTGCCTACCCCACCCGCGCCGCGCCTCCAACCTAATCCTATTGAGCAAACCAATATGGCGCAGCAGTTAGAATTGCTGCGGGCGACTGAAGAAGCAAGGTTAAGCACCTACGGCTGGGTTGATCGCCAGGCCGGGGTGGTACATATTCCTATTGAGCGGGCCATGGAATTGGTGGTAGAAGAGAATCAATGAGCAGGAGAAATAAAAAGTTTAATTTTTTACCGGGGCGACCCGCAGCACGGTTGAGGCCAAAAATTCTTATAGTTGTGCTGGCGGCCATTTTTTTGAGCGGGATTACCCCCCTCTATGCCCAGGAACAATTGCCGCAGGACCTCATTAAAAAGGTAGGCTTTGAGCAAAAACTGGAAACTCAACTGCCGCTAAACCTGCAATTTACCGATTCTACCGGCCGGGCGGTTCGCCTGGACGATTATTTTGACAACAAACCCGTCATCCTGGCTATGGGTTACTACGAATGTCCCATGCTGTGCTCGTTGATTCGTAACGGTCTGTTTGAAAGCTTGCAAAAGTTGGAATATTTCACGGTGGGCCGGGATTTTGAGGTGGTTTACGTGAGCATTGATCCGGCAGAAACGCCGGAAATAGCCGAAACCAAACGGCGCGTATCGGTGATGGCCTACGGCCGGTCAACAACCGGCGAGGGCTGGAACTTTTTGGTGGGAAACGAGGAGCCTATTAAAACATTGGCCGATGCTATCGGCTTTAAATACACCTACGATGCCAACATTGACGAGTACGTGCATCCCAGCGGCATCATTGTGGTTACGCCGGAGGGCCGGATTTCTAAATATTTATACGGCATTGAGTTTCCGGCGCTCGATCTGCGCCTGGCGCTGGTTGAAGCGGCGGAGAATAAAATCGGCACGCCGGTGGACCAATTTTTGCTGACCTGTTATCACTACGATCCGGTGGAAGGGCAATACACCCTTTTTGTCACCAATATTGTCAGGATGGCGGGCGGGGCAACGGTAGTGGTGTTCGGCCTGATTTTAGGGTGGTTATTGTATCGTGAACGGCGTAAGGGCGTTGCGGTCAATTCGTCAACCTGAAGGGCAAACCCGGTTTTAAGCTTGGCTTAAATAATTGCGGCTAAAATAAATAATTGGAGTATGGGAGATAGATTTGAGGTTTAAGCCTTATGCCAGATTTTCCAATTTTTCCTGAACAAGCCTCTACCATTGGCGCGCAAATTGATTGGATTTTTTTTACCCTGATCGGCTTAAGTTTGTTGTTTGGCCTGCCGGTGGTGGGGTTGATCATCACCTTTGCCATCCGGTATCGGCGGGGTAGCCGGGCCAACCGGGTGGGGCGGCTGGATGAAAGCAACAAACTTGAATTCACCTGGACCTTTATCCCCTTTGTGGTGGCCATGGCCATTTTCGGCTGGTCGGCGGTGGTGTATTACAATTACGCCACCCCGCCGGGAAACGCCCTGGAAATTTACGTGATCGGCAAACAGTGGATGTGGTACGCCCAACACCCTTCGGGCAAAACCGAAATCAATGCCTTGCACGTGCCGCTGGGCCGGCCGGTCAAATTAATTATGACCTCTCAAGACGTGATCCACAGTTTTTACATTCCGGCCTTTCGGGTGAAACAGGACGTGTTGCCGGGGCGTTACACCACCTTGTGGTTTGAGGCCACCAAAACCGGCGACTACCATCTCTTTTGCGCCGAATACTGCGGCACCGACCACGCCAAAATGACCGGAACCGTTACCGTGATGGAGCCGGATGCGTACCAGGCCTGGTTAGGCGGCGTGGCTGAAGACGAATCAATGGCCGATGCCGGGCAGCGGCTGTTTCAACAACGCGGCTGCATGGCGTGTCATAATGACAGCCCTAATAGTATTGGCCCCAATCTGGCCGGGACGTTTGGCGAACCCGTGCAATTGACCAGCGGCGAAACCATTATGGTGGATGAAGCCTATTTGCTTGAGTCAATCCGCAAGCCCCAAGAAAAAGTGGTGGCCGGTTATGCCCCCCTCATGCCCACCTACCAGGGCATCTTGACCGAACAAGAGATTTTGCAATTAGTTGAGTATATCAAGTCTTTGGAAAGCCGGTAAAGACCATTGACTTCCACCTAAAAAGGAACAAAGATAATGACCGTATCATCGCCGTCCCTAAACACCCCCCAGGCTCAAGAAAATTATTTAACCTGGGCGCACAGCTTAAAATCGTGGCTGCTCACCACCGACCATAAACGCATCGCTATTCTCTATCTGATTTCTATCACCTTTTTCTTTTTATTGGGCGGGGCGGCGGCCAGTTTGATCCGGCTGGAGTTGTTTACGCCCCAAAGCGATTTGGTGCAGCCCGACACCTATAACAAAACTTTCACCTTGCATGGCGTCATTATGGTCTTTTTCTTTCTGATTCCTTCCATTCCCGCCACCCTGGGTAACTTTCTGATCCCGTTGATGATTGGGGCCAAAGATTTGGCGTTTCCGCGTTTGAACCTGGCCAGTTGGTATGTTTACGTGCTAGGCGGTCTGTTTACACTTTTGGTGGTGGTTTTAGGCGGCGTTGATACCGGCTGGACCTTTTACACCCCTTACAGCAGCACTTATAGTAATACCGCCGTGATTATCACCGCCTTGGGCATTTTTATTGTTGGGTTTTCTTCAATTTTTACGGCCATCAATTTTATTGCCACCATCCACACCATGCGCGCCCCGGGCATGACCTGGTTTCGGCTGCCGCTGTTTGTCTGGGGCCTTTACGCCACCAGCATTGTGATCATTTTGGGCACGCCCGTGCTGGCCATTACCATTCTGCTGGTGGGGGTGGAACGGCTTTTCAGGTTTGGCATTTTTGACCCGGCCCTGGGCGGCGATCCACTTTTGTTTCAGCACCTGTTTTGGTTTTACTCTCACCCGGCAGTGTATATTATGATCTTGCCCAGTATGGGCGTGGTCAGCGAGTTGATTACGGCCTTTACCCAACGCCGGATTTTTGGCTACCGGGCCATTGCCCTTTCCAGTATGGCCATTGCCCTGCTGGGTTTTTTGGTGTGGGGCCACCACATGTTTGTCAGCGGGCAAACCATCTATGCCGGGCTGGTTTTTTCTATTTTGACTTTCCTGGTGGCCATTCCTTCGGCCATTAAGGTGTTCAACTGGACCGCCACGCTTTACAAAGGCGATATCTCTTTTAAAACGCCAATGTTATATACCCTGGGTTTTTTGGGCCTGTTCATTGTGGGCGGCCTGACCGGCCTCTTTTTAGGCACAACGGCGGTAGACGTGCACGTGCACGATACCTATTTTGTAGTGGCCCACTTTCACTTTATTATGGTCGGCGCTACCACCATGGCCTACTTGGGCGCCATCCATTTTTGGTGGCCCAAAATGAGCGGCAAAATGTACAACGAAAAATGGGGCATTGCTTCGGCAATTATCATTTTTGTGGGCTTTAACTTAACCTTTTTGGCCCAATTTATTTTGGGCTACATGGGCATGCCGCGCCGTTACGCCAGCTATCCTGAAGAGTTTCAACTGTGGCACCAGCTTTCAACCGTTGGCACCATGATTTTGGGGTTTGGCTACATTCTGCCCCTGTTTTATTTGCTCCAATCCTTGTTCAAGGGCCAACCGGCCGGGCCTAATCCGTGGAAGGCCAAGGGTTTGGAGTGGATGGTTAACTCTCCCCCGCCGCCCCACAATTTTGCCAAAACCCCGGTAGTAACCGAAGAGGCGTACGCTTACCCTGAATATAAAGCAGAGGAGGCCGGCCGTGGCTCAAACTAAATCTTCGCCGGTTGCGCCCTATTTTAGCGACCTTGAGCAGCAACGCCGGGCCAACACCGTGGGCATGTGGGCCTTTCTCACCACCGAGGTGATGTTTTTTGGCGGGCTTTTTGTGGCCTACGCCGCCTATCGCCTGGCTTATCCCGAAGCCTTTGCCCAGGCCAGCCGCGAATTGGACATGGTCCTCAGCACCGCCAACACCCTGGTGTTGCTGGCCAGCAGTTTGATGATGGCCCTGGGCGTGCATGCAGCCCAAACAGATAAAAAAAAGGCTTTGGTTGCGTTTTTGTTGCTCACCGTTCTATTGGGCCTTGTTTTTCTGGGGATCAAGGCGGTGGAGTACGGCGAAAAGTTTCAACACCATTTGGTCCCGGGCGCGGATTTTATCTTCCCCGGATCGCACGCCAACCAGGCCGCAATCTTTTTTGCCCTCTACTTTACCACCACCGGCCTGCATGCGGTGCACATGATTATTGGCATTGGCATTTTGCTCTACTTCACCTACCGGGCATGGCAAGGGCACTTTTCCTCGCTTCATTACGACCCGGTGGAAATGATCGGCCTTTACTGGCATTTTGTAGACATTGTCTGGGTATTTATCTTTCCGCTGTATTATTTGATTGATCGCACATAAGCGAGTAGGGAGAAATATAGATGTCCAGAAAAATTCCTTCTCAAAAAACAGGGTAGCAGGTAGCAAGGTAGCAGAGTAGCAAACTTTTTATCTGCTACCTTGCTACCTGTTTCAACGGCAAAAACTTTTCTGGAGCACTATAACTCTTTATTCTGGCAATAACGGAGGTATTACTATGACCGAACCCCATCACCATATTATTCCGGTTCGCATGTATCTCACCGTGTTTGCCTGGCTGATGGTCCTGTTGGCGGTTACGGTTACGGTTTCCTTTTTTAATTTTGGGGTGTTCAATGTTTTTGTGGCTTTGAGCATAGCCACCCTCAAAGCCGGGCTGATCATGGCCTACTTTATGCATCTGCGTTACAGTTCCAAACTAATCTGGGTTTTTGCGGGTCTGGGCTTTTTTGGTTTGGCTATTATGATTCTCATTGCCATGGGCGACTATGTGGCCCGCGGCGGGGTAATTGTACCAATGTTGCCGGGATCATGATCCTCTTCGTAAATGGCGCCTGCCTGGGCAGGGTTAAAATTTGCCGGCCATTTTGTGGCCTGGTTATACCTGGCCCCCACCAGATTGGTCTGATTCAGTTTGGCCCAATTCAGATTGGCCCGGCTCAGATTGACGCCGCCTAAATTGGCTCCCCTCAAATTAGCGCCGCTCAAATTGGCTCCGGCCAAATTGGCCCCTCCCAGGTCGGCGTCGCTCAAAAAGGTCTCGCTCAGATTAGCCTCACTCAAGTCGTTCCCTCTGAGGTTGTTGTCGTTCAGGTCGGCGCCGCTCAGGTTTGTGCCGCTTAAGTTGGCCCCCAGCAGGCTGGCCCCGCTTAAGTTGGCCCCAAACAAATTGGCCCTGAATAGATTAGCTTCATTAAGATTGGCCTCGCTTAAATTTGCCGCCACCAAATTGGCCCCGTTCAAATTGGCCTGGCGCAGGTCGGCCGACACCAGCTTGGCCCTATTCAGATTGGCCTTGAGCAAAAAGGCCAGGGCCAACTCGGCCCCATTGAGGGTGGCCCTGAACAGATTGGCCGCCACCAGGTTAGCGGCATACAGGCTGGCATGGTTCAAATTGGCCCCGCTCAAGTTGGCCCCATTCAGGTCAATGCCGCTCAAATCAACGCCACTCAGATCAGACCCACTCAGGTCTAACTCTTTGCCGCGTTCATAAGCAGATTCAACAATCTGGCTCACTTGTTTTCTTGTTAATTTGGTCATGGCCGGTGATCCAACCCCAATTCTGCTATAAACAGCATACCACCACCGGCAAGCAAAATCAACATAACTTCTAGGCTATTTTTTTCTTCAACTCCTGCCGGAGCAACAGCCCATACACCAGGGCCAAAATCACGGCAAAGCCAAACCATTGCAGGGCATAGCTTAAATGCGAGCCTTCGCTCAATTCCGGCTCCCCTTCACGCAGGGGGGGGGTAGTTGAGGCAACATCTCCGTTAGGTAATTGTTTGATAAAGATAGGCAGTAAGGGATAGGGGAGTTGCTGCTGATGAATACGCTCAATGTCTACCCTGAACCACTCGTCCAGACGAGTTTCGCCGGGGCCGGGGGTGGGGTCGGTGGGAATCAGCCAGCGGTCGGGGCGGGTTTGGGTTTGGTAGGCTATGCCCTCAATTGTAACCGTGCCCTCTTGATTGTAAATTTGCCGCTTGGCGGGGGTAGCGTTGTCCAGGGGAATCCAGCCGCGGTCCACCAGCACGGCCCGGTTACTGCCCGCAAGCTGCAAAGGCGCAATCAGCCATACGCCCGGCATGCCCTGGAAAGGACGGTTGCGGATTACCAGGCTTTCGTCATTGTCAAAGGTGCCGGTGGCGGAAACGCGATGAAGATGCAGGGCGGCGGGGTCAACATCTTGACCCGCAAGCAGGGTGACGGGCGCATTCAAACCGGCCAAAATATTCGCGTTCAGGGCGCGCCGTTGCTCCAGCCGCCGGAGTTGCCAGAAGCCCAGGTTGATGAGCACAATAATGGCCGCCAGCACCAGTAAATGCCGCAGCAGCCATTTCCACGTTAATAGGTTTTTCATTTTTAATTGACCAAGGCCCGCGCATTTTCGCCGGCCCAGGTTACTTTAACCGGGGCGCCAACGGCAAATTTATCCAACATGCTGCCGTTCACGTTTTGCAGGCGGGCCACAATACTCTCCCCGGAAGGTAAGTCTACAATAAAACGGGTATCCGTGCCAATGTACACTGCCTCACGCACCACGCCGGTTAAAGCAATGCCGTTGGCCTCTTCCGGGCGGTAAAGGCGGAGCTTTTCGGGCCGGATGGTCAAGATGACAGGCTGGCCCGGCGCAAACTGGTCTTTGTCGGCCAGGGCGTAGACCCGGTCGGGGCCTACGGCCACCTGAATCTGGCCGTTTTCCAGGGCGGCCACCGTGCCCTGGATGAAATTGCTTTCGCCAATGAAGTCGGCCACAAAACGGGTGGCCGGTTTTTCATAAATTGTTACCGGCCGGTCAACCTGAAGCACTTTTCCGCCGGCCATCACGGCAATGCGGTCCGACATGGTCAGGGCTTCTTCCTGGTCGTGCGTAACATATACAAAAGTAATGCCAATTTGTTGTTGCAGGTGTTTGAGTTCAATTTGCATTTGTTTGCGGAGTTTAAGATCTAACGCGCCCAACGGTTCATCAAGCAGCAGCACTGCCGGTTGATTGATCAGGGCGCGGGCCAGAGCCACTCGCTGCTGTTGGCCGCCGGAAAGTTGGGCGGGTTTGCGCTGCCCCACTTCGGGCAGGCGTACCAGTTCCAGCATGTCTTTTACCCGGCGCTCCTGTTCGTTTTTGGGTATCCTTTTTACCGTCAGGCCAAAGGCGATGTTTTGGGCAACGGTGAGGTGGGGAAAAAGGGCGTAATTTTGAAAAACCACATTCACCGGGCGGCGATAAGGAGGCGCGTGCTTAACGGGTTTGCCCTGGATGTAAATTTCACCGTTGGTGGGCGTTTCAAAGCCGCCAATTAAACGCAGGGTGGTGGTTTTGCCGCAGCCACTTGGCCCCAGCAGGGTAAAAAATTCACCGCAACGGATGCGCAGGTTGACCTGCTGCACGGCGACCACATTGGCGTCCACTTTTCGTTCGCCGTCGAATACTTTTGAGACATTGACCAATTCAATAGAGAATTCTGTCACTTTGCTCCTTTCCACGCGCCGGGTCAAACCTGGCGTCGTAATTTTTCTGAAAAAGCCAACAGCCCCACCGAAGCCACCATAATCAGCGCGGCCAGGGTCACCACAATCGGCAGGCGGTTAGGAAAACGCAATTGCGAATAAAGATAGATGGGCAGGGTGGTTTTGCTGCCAATCAAAAAGAAGCTGACGGCAAACTCGTCAAAAGAAGTGGTAAAGGAGGTGAGAAATGCGGCCAGGATGGCGGGCGCGCTCATGGGCAGCGTGACCCGCGATAACGTGCCCCAGTAGGTTGCGCCCAGGTCCATGGCCGCTTCTTCTAAATTGGGTGGAAAGTTGGCCAGCCGCGCCGCCACAATCAGCACCACGTACGGGATGCTAATGATTACGTGCCCCACGCCCACCGTCCACAAGGAGAGGGGGATATTGAGCGTGCCAAACAGCAACAGCAAGGCCACGCCCAGCACCACGTAAGGGATGACCAGGGGCATGGAGGCAATCATCAAAAACATCGTTCGCCCCGGAAAACGAAACCGCACCACGCCAATGGCGGCCATGGTGCCCAGCGCCGTGGCCGCCAGCGAAGTAATCAATCCTAACAAAACACTGTTCCAGACCGCTTTGAGCAGCTCGGTGGTTTCCAGCAGGGCCGCGTACCACTTTAGGGTAAAACCCTTGAGCGGAAAAATCATCAGGTGGGAGTCGTTAAAAGAAAAAACCACCAGCAGCAAAATGGGCAGGTATAAAAAAATGACCACCAGCCCATAGTAATAAAAACCGGCTGAAAGTAACCATTTTTGACGCACTTATCTAAACTCCAGTTGCAGCGAACGCGCAAATTGGCTAAAAATTAACAACAACAGCAACATTACCGCCAGCATAGCCAGGCTCATTAAGGCCCCCAGGGGCCAGTTGAGGCCCTGGGTAAATTGGCTCTGGATAATATTGCCGTACATAATGCCATCCACCCCGCCCACCAGGGCCGGCGTTACCCACTCGCCCAGGGTGGGAATGAACACAAACACAAAGCCCGCGGCCACGCCCGGCATGCTCAAGGGTAAGGTGACGCGCAAAAAGGCCAGCCAGGGCGGGCAGCCTAAATCGGCGGCGGCTTCCAGCAGGTCCCGGTCTATGCGCTCCAGGGCGGCAAAAATGGGCAGGGCCACAAAAGGCAGCCACGAATAAACCAGGGTGACAATTACGGCGGTGCGGCTGTAAAGCAAAATGGGCATGGGTTCCGCAATCAGCCCCAGCCAAACCAGGAGCGAGCTTAACAACCCCTCCGAACCGAGGATCAGTTTCCAGGCCAGCACCCGCAGCAAAAAACTGGTCCAGGCCGGAATCAGGATGATGGTGAGCAGGGCCATGCGGCGTTCCCCGGCCCGGAACGCCAGAAAGTAAGCAATGGGGTAAGACAGAACCACGCAGTAAATGGAGGTTTCCAGCGACATAATAATGGATTTCCACAACAAGCGCTGAAAAACGATGTTGGTTAAAAAATCCTGGTAATGGGAGAGGGTAAAAATGTTTCGTTCGGGGCCAAAGCTGCCGGCCCTAAAACTAAAACCGGCCATGGCCAGCATGGGCAGCAGGAAAAAAACAAGCAATAGTAAGGTGGGGGGGAGCATTAAAATAACAATGCGAGAGCGTTCGTTCACCTCTTGTCCCATCCTTGTTGACCGAGAGAGGGGGACAGCGAAAATCTTTCCGCGCTGCCCCCTTGAGCTACTCGGTCGCTTTCACTTCGTCCCACATAGCCGTCCAGTTTTTGCGCTGTTCGGCGGTGAGGGGTTTATAAAAAATGGTCCGGTCCAGCAATTCCGGCTGGTTCAGCAGCATCAGGTCGGCCAATTCGGGGTCAATTGAGGCCATGGCCTCTTTGTTGGCCGCGGCGTAACCAAACTCGTTGATCAGGGCCAACATCGCCTGCGTTTCAATCATTGCGTCAATATAGTCATAAGCTAATTCAGGATTTTGAGCGTTTTTGGGAATAACCAGGCCATACACCCAGCCCAGGCGTCCCTCTTGGGGCGTAACGTATTCAACCGGCACACCTTCGGTTTTCACCGCCAGGTAGGCATCGGGCCAGGCCACGGCCACCCAGATCTCGCCGGAGGCAATTTGCTGGTTGAGTTCCGTGTAGTCGGACCAATAGCCCAGCAAATTGGGCTTTAACTCAATCAATTTTTGTTTGATTTCAGCCAATTGGCTCTCGGTTAAAGTGTAAGGATCGTACCCCAGCACCGTGGCGGCAATGATCACCGAGTTTTCGGCGGAGTCAAAAATGGTCACATGACCGGCATACTGCGGGTCCCATAAATCGGCCCAGGAGTCGGGCATTTCTTGCACCTTGTCCGGGCGGACAATGATTGAATCGTAGCCCCATTCCCAGGGAACCAAATATTGCTGGCCGTTGACCTGGCCGGCCTCGGCCAGGTTATCCAGCAGCAGGGGCCAGTTACTCAGCTTGGCGGGGTCAATGGGCTGCACCAGATCATTGTCAACATACAGTTGCAGCCAACTGGTATTGGGGTGAACCATGTCGGCCTGGAACCCGCTCTGGATTTTGGCAAAAGCTTCCGGGTCGTCGGCGAAAAAGGTATACTCCACCTCAACGTTGGGATGTTCCTGGGCAAATTTTTCCCAGAATTGGGGTTGTTCGTATCCGGCCCACTCCAGCACCAATAAGGGGCCGTTTTCTCGGTTGGCCCCACATCCCGCCAGGGCCAATAAAATGGCCCCCAAACCGGCCAGCCAACAAATGAACAAACGCAATTTCATTTTTCTCTCCTTTATCTGTTTATAATTTTGACGTGCGGCCAACGCGCCGGCAAGGTAACAGCCATTTTCACCAGCTTCTAACTGCCAATCACGAATCGTCCCCACAGGAAATGTTGGAGTAATGGCCTGCCGCCGGCCGGCCACCATTTAGGCAGTTGGCAGGCAGTACCAACAACGAATTCCCCGTTGAATTACCAGAGTATCCGTGTAGCAAATTAAAAAACAAAAGCCAGATCAACTTGTAAATTTTATCATCTTTGGGAAGGTTTCATTTTGAAAGCAATTCTCCCTGATGAAACCTTGTCTAAACGAGGAATGGCCCTGGATGAGATTTCCGGCGTACCTCTTTTAATAACCAAGTTAAACTCAGTGGTCAGTACAGAGTCAACCCAATTATAGCAACGAGTGTGGGACAACTTGTTGCGTTAAGGCGCGGTCCGACCAAACCCGGTCGGGGTACACCCTGGCAATGACCGTGCCCCCAGTGACCAATAAATATAATATGAATATAGCGCAAAACACAAGAAGCGCAAATAATCCGGCAGGTTTGGACTATCAGCCAACTGCATTGATAGCCGCCTTAAACTGCCCCTCAAGAGGATGATTTATATTTAAATTGAGAATATTTACATTATGAATAGGCCAGAAACACGATTTTCTATTTTTTAAATTATATTTACCAAACAGGCAATTAAATTTGCCAGGTAAATATATGTTCCCAAATTCTTTTGATAAAAACACTAAAAAACCTAAATTTTTCTTGATTCAATAATCTTTCGTGAATATTTATAAGATGAGTTATCGAAAAAATTGCTCATGCAATTACTCTGAATTTACCTGCAAATTTATTGAAAAATAAACCCGATCATGGTAGAATGAGGCGCATACCTATGAGATAGGTCAGGGTTATCCCCACATTATCATTGTAAATGAATATCACGATGTTAACTTGATCAACATTGTGTTTTTATGATTATCGTTATGTTGGTTTAACATAACGATAAGGTTAACATTGAATTCACGCAATCAACCACCTCGATAGATACGGTC
>JAFGDY010000005.1 GCA_016931895.1 Anaerolineae bacterium | reverse complement strand
CACTATCAATGGCCCATTTATTGGTCTATGCCGGGTGGGATTTATCACCTGGGGGTGCCTCCCGTAGCAATGGCCGAAGAAATGCTGGCCAACGAATCCGCGCCAGAAACAACGGCCTCCCCCCAGGAAGAGAGCGTTGACGACCCACACTTACGCAGTTTTTGGGAGGTGTTGGGTTATCACATTCAGGCCCGTGATGGCGAGATAGGGCATGTGGAAGATTTTGTTGTTGACGACGAAATATGGGTTATGCGTTATCTGGTGATTGATACCAAAAATTGGTGGCCGGGCAAAAAAGTGCTGATAGCGCCCCAGTGGATTGAAAACTTCGACTGGCAAAAAGCGCACGTGCACATAAACCTGAACCGTGAAACCATTAAAAATAGCCCGGAATTTGATCCCGCTATGCCCATAAACCGGAAATACGAAATAAGACTTTACGATTATTATGGCCAGCCCAAGTATTGGATACAATAGGAATTGTTCAAAAATAACTTCGCATTTTATTGCAGTCCAACCGGCGCAAACAAGCCGTAACCCAGCCCAGCAATTTCCCCAGGCCCCTGGATTATTGGGTCAGTTGGGTGTTGATCAGCCTGTCAGCCTTTGTTGCCCTGACACTGTGGTTTCGCAAAATCAGCCGGAAAACTGCCGCTTGATATCTTGGTATGGGCAATGTTCAAAACAGGCAATAATATCCTAAAAAATCCTATCCGGTCCGGTTTTGTGTGGTCCGGGCAGGATTGGTTTTGAACGCCCGTAATGTAATGAAAGAGAGTTCAACCTATCTCGACCTCGGCCCAATCATTTTTTCGGGCCGGACGATTTCATCAAATTCCTCGCCGCTCAATAGACCCAACTCAATCGCTGCTTCACGCAAGGTGCAATTCTCGGCAAAAGCTTTCTTGGCCACCCGCGCCGCGTTATCGTAACCCAGACGAGGGTTGAGCGCAGTGACGAGCATCAGCGAATTTTCTAGATAAGTCTCAATCACGGCTTCATTGGCTTTTATGCCCACAGCGCAGTTGCGGGTAAACGACTCACAGGCATCGGCCAGCAGGCGAATAGAATTGAGCAGGTTAAAGATCATCACCGGCTTGAAAACATTCAGCTCAAAATTGCCCGACAACCCGCCGATATTCACGGCCACATCGTTACCCATTACCTGGGCGCAGACCATGGTCATCGCCTCGGCCTGGGTGGGGTTGACCTTGCCGGGCATAATGGAACTGCCGGGTTCGTTGGCCGGCAGGGACAATTCGCCGATGCCGCAGCGCGGGCCGGAGGCCAGCCAGCGTACATCGTTAGCTATTTTCATCAACGAGGTCGCCAGCGTTTTCAGCGCCCCGCTGGCAAAAACTACGGCATCGTGCGCAGCCAGTGCCTCGAATTTGTTGGGCGCGCTGCGAAAGGGTAAACCTGTTATTTGGGCAATCTGTCCGGCGGCCTGTTCGGCAAAATCGCGGTGGGTGTTGAGGCCGGTGCCAACGGCAGTGCCGCCCAGGGCCAGTTCGTACAGGCCGTCCAGGGTAAATTCAATACGCTTGATATCGTTGTCAAGCTGTTGCGCATAGCCGGAAAATTCTTGGCCCAAGGTGAGGGGTACGGCATCCATTAAATGGGTGCGGCCAATTTTAACAATGCCGGCAAAGGCATCAGATTTTTCCTGCAAGGTGTCGCGCAAAAGGGTGACCATGGGCAGCAAGCGCCGGTTGATCTCTTCGGCGGCGGCAATGTGCATAGCGGTGGGGAACGTATCGTTAGAGGATTGAGCTTTGTTTACATCGTCATTGGGATGGATGGGATTTTTGCTGCCCACCTCGCCGCCGGCCAACTCGATAGCCCGGTTGGCAATCACCTCATTGGCATTCATGTTGGTCTGCGTGCCGCTGCCGGTTTGCCACACCACCAGGGGAAAATGGTCGTCCAGTTTGCCGGCAATCACTTCATCAGCCGCTTGCACAATCAGATCAGCTTTTTCAGCCGAAAGCTGGCCCAATGTCTTGTTGGTGAGCGCGGCGGCTTTTTTAAGAATACCCAGCGCCCGGATCATTTCCCGCGGGAAACGATCCCCACCGATCTTGAAGTTCATCAGGGAGCGGGCGGTCTGAGCGCCGTAATATTTGTCGGTGGGCACTTGCATTTGGCCCATACTGTCGGTTTCAATACGATAATCCATGGTTTTCTCCTGAGATAATTTTTAACCCTTCAGTAGCAAAACTGACGGGGTTTCAATGAGTTGCTTCATTATTCTAATCGACATCTTTCGTTTTCATATTCAACCTCGATGGTAACGTACTCAAAAAAATTGAGCCGGTTAGGGCCAGTATTTCTTTTTTGATCTGTAGAATTTCCGCTTACGAATATTGGTTGTCGTGTTCTTTTTGCGCGTATTGCTCCAAAAACCAGGCCATGCCCAACGAAAGGCTGTCGCCCAAATCATGCAAAGCGTCGGCCACAATGGCCATACTGTTGGTCCATACGCCGCCAATGATTTCTAAAAGAGTAAAGCCGAGGTTGAGGAAAAAGGCAATTTTGAGCTGGCCGGTATCGCTCCGGGTTTGGTGATTGTGATTCAATAGCGTTTATCCTGTTTCAGTTTTCAGTCGGTTGCCGGTGGGTCGCTGGCGGGAAACGTTTCCCATAAATTCTCGCCCACGCCATCACCAGGTTCAAGAGTATTTAACGGCTCCGCAGAATCCTTAAGCCATAAACAATCATTGCACTGCCGCCAAGAATCGAAGCAAACCGTTCCTGGGTATTCACGTTGACTTTATCAACTTCGGTCAATTCTTGCCAGGTTTCACGCACCTCTGGCCGGTTGATGGCTTCTCTAACCTGAGCCACCATTTCATCTGTTTTTTCTATATCATAAGATCCCACTTTATGCCCTTACCCAATCTAAAACAGTTGTATCACATTCTTTATTTAAAACAAAACTGCCGAGCAATGACCAGGAACAAAAAAGGAAATAACGAAAACAGGGCCAAATAAGCTATGGCTGCTTGCTAACCTCACGTAGGGCGCACTTTTTGCACCCTATGCGGTTTGTTATTTGCAGCGTAACCGCCGGCTAATCAGCGATATAAATTCCTTCTATGGCCGCCCGGTTGTTATCTTCATTGGTTTCCGTTACTGCGCCGTCAGGGGTGTTGGGGCTGCTCCAGCTATCAACAAAAATATACAAATCATGCGCGCCGGAAACCCGGAAGCCGCCCTCCCATTGGGTGCGATACGGATCATAGCCCGCCGCGCTGGTTAAGGTTATTGTTTCTCCCGCTGCCAAACTATTCACTTGCCAGGCAAGGCCATCACACGGCGAAACGCCGCAAATGTCGTTCCAGAGCACATTGGGCTGTGCCGGCACAAGATTGGGGCTAATGTAAAAGTCAACCCAGAAAGGCGCCGCCGCCGCTTTTTGGCCTTGATTTTCTACTACTACCGTTACCTGGGCCGGTTGTCCAGAGACGGGGGCAGGAGGGCTGACCGTAAATTCCGTGACTACCAGGTCTGGTTGGGGTAAGGCAGGAACGGGATTTTTGAAGATGAGCGGAAGATAAACAAAATTTAGCTTGTAACGCACCGGAATGTGGTAATCATCGCCCAGGCGAGCGGCAATGGTCCGGCCGCTAAAGGTGTCAACAAACTGCCCGTCGCTGTGGCCTATCACCTGGGCGTGGTGGGGCAGGCTGCCGGCTCCAATGACGCCGGCCTCACTGACCGGCACAAACAGCACCATTTCCACGGTGGTCAGGCCGCCGGGGGCCAGATCGCCAATATTTACGGTGACCGTCCGGCTGGCGACAGCGGTTGCCGCCGGCGTGATCCCCAACAAATCCATTCCTGCCGGTAGAACCAGGGTGGCTTCGACATTTTGGGCCGGGTAGTCGCCGTCATTGTAAATGGTGGCTTGCAGCGTAACCTGATGGTCTTCACCGGCATCCAACACGCAGGTGGAGGGGTCTGCCGCCAGCGCCGCCAGGCCCAGGCCCGGCCTGACGCCGGCAATCGCCTGGGAGCAGGCATAGTTAACCCGAATGGCCGCGCCGTGCGCCTCCACTTCGTATTGCTGGCTGGTATCGCGCCAGGTCAACCCTTCTTCATCATTGTAAGTGACTTGCGCCCCATAGTTGGCCCAATGCGGCCCGGCGCCGGCCGGAGAAATTACCCCCCGCGCCGCCACAAAGAGACGATGGTCGCCGGTGGGGGTGTAGAGCCGGTCCAGGGCGTCGCCGGGCAGGTCAAAGCTCGCTTCGCCGGTTTCATCCACCGTATACCCAATGATCTCGCTGAAGCTGTTGAATACCGCCTCGCGTCCCGCCGGGTCGGCGGCATCGGTCAACGCGGTAATCTGTGCTTCGGTGACCACCACAGCCGCGTTTAAACTCACGTAAGCCGGCAGGCTGTCGGTGAGAACCAGGGTTTGGGCCGGGCCGTACACGTGGTAAACCTGGCCCCCGGCATCTTCAAGACCCAAACGCGCCGCCGGAATTTTGAACCCGGCCGGCGCGCCGTTGGCGCTAAAGGCAATAGGAATTTCAACGATTTGCCCGCGCGGGCCGCTGTAGCCCGGCTCTATATAAACATCAAAATAATAGACGCCTCGTCCGGCTTCGGGGATGTTTTGCAGGTAAAGAAAGGGGATGTCGTGGAAAATGGGGGGCGGAAGGTAATCGGTGTAGGTGCGGGTTACCCGGATGCCGGCCGGGGGCTGCGGCGTGACCGTAACGTTGCTCCACGCAACCGGGCTGTTGTTGTTCAATTCCACCCGGATGCGGGTCAGGTCGCCGGGCTGCACAATGCTGTGCAAGATTTGTTTTTCTTCTCGACCCCCCACGTAGGTGGTGGCGGCGGTATCGCCAAAACCGTAAGATTGGAGGAAGGGGTCGCCCCGGCCATTGCGCTCCAGAAGGCGCGGGTCACTCAGGTCATCAATGGCGAAAACGTAATAAACGGTATCGCCGTAGGTGCTGACCTGGATGGGCGCGCCCTGCTTGACCACCGTCAATTGCGGCGCTTCGCACAAAACGCCTTGCACGTGGGTATCGTACGCCTCGTAGCGGCTTGGCCCGGCGGACTGCTGGCGATAGGTGAAACGAGCGCCGTCGTGCAGTTTGCAGGTTCCTTCGGTGACAACGTCATCGTAACTGTTGATGGCGGCGTGAAGCATAATCACTACCGTTTCCCCGGCGGGCGCTTCGTGCTGGAAGAGCAGGTGGTCGTAAGCGGGGGAGGGGGTTTCTATATCAACTAATTGCACGCTTGCGTTGGGCGACGACCAGGAGTTGGGCCAGTTGCCAAAACGGGGGCGGATGTCAACCCCCAACCCTTTGAACATGCCCAGATCAATGACCATCTGGTTGGCCGGAATGGCGGCCAGCAGGGTTTTGTCCTTGATCATAATGTCCAGGTTGGCCCCGTCAATTTGGCTGGGGTAGATGAGGATTTCTTCATCGCGGTGGTGGTCGCCGTCCAGATCGGCCCGCAGGCCAAAGGTAACGTTTAGCATGGCGTGGCGCTCGCCGGTGCCGGGGCCGCAGGAGCCGCAGGAGGCCCAACTGAACACATCGTAAAAGGCGCTGCGCAAAGTAGCGGTGTGGGTACGCGACCAAATATCCCGGTAGCTAATCATCGGCGGGGTGGGCGCTTGCGGCACGTACACCAAACCGCTGGCCACGTGGTCGCGGTAAAAGATGGGAAAATCGCCCAGGTGGGTGTAGATGCTGCCGCCGCTGCCCTGGATAACCACCTGCTCCGGCGCAATGCCGGGGTCGCCGTCAAAGGTGACGGTGCGGCCTTCCAGCTCGCGGGAATGGATGCCGTAACGCAGGGCCGGTTCTTCGTAGTGGTACCCCGGCCAACTGCCCATATCCCAGGTCAGCACTTTGACCGGCAGCAGGAGTTTATAGTCACTGGTGATAGTGATGTAGTTGGTGTAGGTGACGGGAATGGTGACGCAGTTGCCCGTGCCTGTCGTCCCGATTTCGCCCCCGCTACTCAGGCCGCACAGGTGCGTGCCGTAGGGCACGTCAAACACGGCGTACGCGCCGTCCCAATCGGCCAGGGTAATGGTATCACCGGGGGCGTAACCGTTGGCGGCAAAGTAGGGCGATCCCGGTTCATTATAAAAGAAAGGCTCGTTGCGCACCCAGATGGTCTCGCCGCTGTTGAGGTCAAGAATGGTTTCCTGGTCGTCCAGGCCAACAATGGGCGCGATGAGCAAAACCACATCGGTGAACACCAGGGCCGAGGCCAGGGTGTCTTCTTTGTTTTCGATGGGCGCGGCGACATCCAGGTAAAGGCCCTGGGCGGGGATGTAATATTGGCGGTCCAATTCGATGTCCCGGTCAAGTTGAAGGCGGGCGGCCATGCGAGAGGTCAGCCGAAAGGGTTGGTGCGTGACTATGTGGGCCTTGCCCTGGTGGGTAAATTCGGCCTGCCCGGTGGCAAAGGTGATTTCGCCTTTACGCAGCACCATGTCGTTGGTGCGGGCGATAAAATTGAGTTTGAACTCGCCGGGGGCTACTGTGCCTAAATCCCAGACCACCAGGGTTTGGGTGGGATTGGTTTGGGGGATAACGGTTGCCGCCGGGTTGAGGCTGGCCGGGTCTACGGTGAAGCCTTCGGTCACAATCTCGGTGATGACCACGTTTTCCATGGGCGTGTCCCATACATTGGCAAAGGTGAGGATCACGCTGACCGGCGCGCTGGGTTCATAGGCGGGCAGCAGGTGCGGGTCGAGCGCGGGGTTGTAGGTTTGCGCGGCATCGCCAAACAGTTCCGCCGGATGGCCCAGCGCCCACAGGATGGCGTTGAAGAAAACCGGCAGTTGCGGGCGGCGCGTGGGGGCGGTGGGATGGCCGTTGACCAGGATGACCCGCCCTTTGCCCACCGCGCCGGTGAGGATGGCCGGTTGGTTGGGGCCGTCCAGGTTGGAGTATTCGGCCACAACTTCCAAGGAGCCGGGCTGGTAAACGGGGTCGGTGAGCAGGTAGAGGCTGCCGGTGAGCCAGGAGAAGGTAAGGGGCGAGGCCGGGTTCAGCACGGCCAGTTGGCCCGCATTGAACTCCGCGCCCGTGGTCAGCACCAGCGTGGCCGACAGGTCAACCGTGCCGGCGGGAATAACCCCCGCGGCCTGGGCCACCACCGCGCCGTTGGATTGGGCGTACAAAAAGCCGCCGTTTTGCGCAAAGGCGCGAATGTTGTTTAAGGCGTTTTGGCTGAGCGCGGCGGTCACTTGCGCCTCATTGCCCCACCGCACCGAGGGCAAAATGAGAATGGCGTATTTCGACAGGTCGGCGGCGGCCAAATCCGTTTCATCCAGCACGTCATACCGCAGCCCGCCCCAGAGATAGGTGCCCAACGCCTCGCGCACGTCGGCCACTTCCCAATCCACCCGGCCAAAGTCGCCGGTTACGGTGGTGCGGAACACGGCCACCCGCGCGCCCTGGGCGTTGAGGGCCAGGGCCGGTTTGGCCTCTACTGGGCTGGCAGCGATGAGGCTATCGTAGCCGCTGCCGTCTATGCCGTCCGGGGCATAGAGCGTGCCCGCGGGGTAGCTGACGGCATCATAGGTAAAGGCCCGCTGCGCCCAATGCGCCCGCCCTGGCTGATATGGTTGAAGAGGGCGCGGTAGGCGGCGCGCGGGTCGCTCTGGGCCTGGCCCAGCGGCACAATTTCCGGGTCCGCGGCCAGGATGAGCGGCGCGGCGGCCAGGGTGATAAAAATGACGGCAATAACAATTGATGCGGTTAGTTTGAGACGCATAAGACGACTCCTTTGAAAATGGGCAAATCTGCAAATCGCAAATCTGCAAATTGATTAGTTTTTACGCTTTTCTCTGCGCCCTCCGCGCCTTTGCGGTGGGATGGTTTGCACCGCCGAGACGCAGAGGGCGCGGAGGTTTTTTTATGCTTTTTCTCGGCGCACTCCGCGCCTCTGCGGTGGATTGTTTATCGCAGAGACGCGGAGGAAATATTCTTTCAACTTGGCAAGCCTATAACGGCGTGCTAAAATGTTTGTATCCTCACGTTAAGGAAGCAAAAATGAGGATAATGGTTACGCAGTATCGTGTTTGGTTATTAATAATTGATAGCAGGTTCAGATAATTATGGAGACCATTACCGTTACCATCCCCACAGATTGGTTACAAGACGCATCCCTCAGCCCGGAAGATATTCGCCGGGCGCTTAAGTTGGGCCTGGCTCAGCTTAATCTCCAGCAAACCGAGCAAGACAAAGTAAGGCAGGCTTTATTAAGCACGGGGTTCATCCGTCATTTGTCTATCAAAGAAACAGATAAACCGGCCGCGCCGCGCCAGCCGCCGCCGGAACTGCCCGGCCCACCAACCAGCGAAATTTTGATCTCCCAACGCCGGAGAGAGGGATGACCACCTTTTATACCGACAGCAGCGCCCTGGTTAAACGTTATGTGACCGAAAGCGGCAGCGACTGGCTGCAAACTTTGGTTGACCCCGCTGCCGGTCATACGCTTGTGGTGGCCAATATCGGCCTGGTAGAGATTGCGGCAGCTTTGGCGGCCAAACAACGGCACGGGGTTCTGGCCGCGCCGGTGCTGGATGGCTTGCTGCGCGACCTGCACCGTGATGCGCGTGACCAATATTGGTTGGTAGAGGTAAACCAAGCCATCATCAGCCGGGCGATGGCCCTGATCCGCCGTCAAAAACTGCGCGGGTATGATGCGGTTCACCTGGCCTGCGCTCTGTTTACGCAAGAAACCCTGCTACAGCAGGAACTCCCCGCTTTAACGCTTCTTTCCGCCGACCTTGACCTGCTGGCCGCCGCCCAGGCCGAGGGACTGATGACCGCCAACCCCAACGATTATCCCTGATTAAGTTGATAAAGTGCCAACCTGTTTTCCTCTGCGACCTCCGCGCCTCTTGCGGTGGATTGATCTTTTGCACCGCCGAGACGCAAAGGGATGTCAAAACTTACTACGTCAATCTACCCGCCGACAACCAACTTGGCTTTCCGGTCTCTATTATGCTACAATAAATTTCAGCACAGTTTATTTCGCTAAACAAGCGTGAGGCAAAATGATGGATACACCTGTTGTGACTCTTGAACTTCCGGCTAATTTATATGATAAATTGCAAGCCCTGGCCGCCGAAGAGCAACTGGAGCCGGTAGAAATGTTAACTCAATGGGCCGAATTGGCCTATCAAAAACGAGCCTGGTTACATGGTTGGGCCGAACTGCGCAACCTGATTGAGCGCGAAGGCGGATTACAGGTTGGGGCCACCAAAGAGGCCATTGTTGAGAAAATGCGCCAAACTCGATATGAAATCTTCGAGGCTGAATATGCGCATTTGTACATATAACCTTTACCGTACTTTCCCCCACCGAGTTTATAGCCCGTTGGCAGGCAGATTCGTTATAAGTTGGTTTTGGTAAGGTACATTTTCCCTCTGCGAACTCTGCGCCTCTTGCGGTGGATTGTTTACCGCCGAGACGCCGAGGACGCGGAGGTTTTTATGCTTTTCTCTGCGCACTCCGCGCCTCTTGCGGTGGGATGATTTTTACCGCCGAGACGCCGAGGGCGCGGAGTTTTTTTATGCTTTTCCTCTGCGTTCTCTGCGCCTCTTGCGGTGGATTTGTTTACCGCCGAGACGCAGAGGGCGCGGAGGGTGTTGGGTCGAAACCCAACCTACAAAACTATTTTTATCAAGGTAATCTTAAATTAAAAGATTTGATTATTTCACAAAGGTTTTCTTTTGATAATCCCTTTCTAAATAATTTAAAACCAATCTTTATAGCATTTTGGTCAAGTGGATCATCTAAAAACGATGTATACCATGGCATTTCTAGGTTGAGTTGAACGAGTTTAAGCATGTCCTCTTGGGTCACATAAGGTTTAATATGCACATATCCCGCTGCATCCGCTAATATACTTTCCCACAATCCTACGAACAATCCCATATAACCATAGACTATATTTCCTGGAACATCATTTGCACATACTTTTCCGCACAAGATAATTCCTGTATCTGCGTACTGCTTTAATGTATTATTTTTATAATCCCAAGAACCCCCTGTTTTTACTTGTTGATAGAAAAAATACAATGCTTGAGCTTGGCCTACCAGATTATCTAAGTTGTACATTGTGATAGTAATATACGTATTTCTAATAATTTCATCTATTAACCATTGTGTCATATCAGGTAATTGAATGTCTACATTACTATCTCCCCCTGTCTCCCTATCATAGCCATAAATATCAACATAGTTAATGGGATTATCTCCTACATAAACATATCTGCGCAAAGTTGTAGGCTCAAACATACGTCCCCGATAACTATCCTGGCTCAACCACACCCCATTCTCCGCATCATAATACCGCGCATAAAAGTGATACAACCCTGTTTCCGCATCATATTCCTGACCAGTATAGCTGTAACGGGTCAGGCTTTCAAAGCCGGTCAATAATTGGCCGTACTCGTCGTAATACACCTGGGTTACGCTGTCGCCGGCGGCGTCGGTCAGGTCTACCAGGCTGCCCAGGCCGTCGGTGTGGGTCCAGTGGATGTCGCCCGCAAAGCCGGTAGCGGGGTTGGGCAGGCGCTCAATTTCGGCAATGCCGCCGTTGGCCCAGATGTAGTGGGTGGCGGTGGTCACGCTGCTGCCGCTGATGGTTTGCGTTTCGGTGTCGGCAATGGGATCGAGGCCGTTGTACAAATAATTAATGGTGAATGGTGAATTGTGAATTGTGAATGGGTCGTTGCTGACTTCTTTTTTGATGCGGCGGCCGTAGCCGTCGTAGGTGTAGGTGGCCACCATGGTGGCGGTGATGGCCGCGCTGTCGCTGATACTCTTGGTCACGCCCACCAGCCGGTTTTCGTGATCCCAGGTGTAACTGGTCAGCAAGGTCGTGCCGTCGGTCAGCACTTCGGTCTCGCTCAAGCGGTTGCCCTTATCATCATACTCAAAGCTAACGGCTGACTGCTCGCGGCTAACGGCTAAAAGCTGGTTGGCCGCGTTGTAGGTGTAAGTGTTGGTAATGGGCGGGGCGGGGCGGATGGGTTGGATGGCGTCGGTGGGGTCAATGGCCTGGGGAATGCCGGTCTGCGCCAGGCGGTTGCCTACGGGGTCGTAGGCGTAAACAACATCCTGGCCCCGGTCGGTGGCGGCCCCGGTCAGGCGGTAGAGCGCGTCGTAATCATAATGTTTAATGGTGGTCACGGCCACGGGGCTGCCGCTGCCGGTGAAGGCGCGCAGCTCGCCAATTTGGGCGCGGTTGCCCACTTTGTCCAGGGCGTAGGCAAAGGCGGAGAAGTTGTCCGCGCCTTTTTGGTGGGTAATGCCGGTCAGGCGGTTGGCGTCATCATAGCTGTAGCCGGTGTTGGCCCCGTTGGGGCGGGTAATCTGGGCAATAGCGCCCAGGGCGTCGTAAGCGTATACGGTGGTCTGGTTAAAGTGGTCGCGCAGGCCGGTCAGCAGGTTGCGGGCGTTGTAGCCGTAGGTCACGGTATCGCCGTTGGGGTAGGTCAGGCCGGTCAGGTTAGAGGCGGGGTCGTAGCTGTATTGCAGCGCAGCGCCGTCAAAGTTGATGGTTTTCACGCGGCGGTTGAGTTCATCGTACTCGTGGCTGATGGTCCCGTTCCAGTCGGTCATGCCAATTTCATTGCCGGCGGGGTCGTAGGCAAAGCTGACCTCCGTACCGCTGGTACCGATGGCCGAGGGGTAGCGGATTTTGACCAGTTGGCCGGCGGCGTCGTAATCGTAATAGGTTGGCTGCCAGGCGGCGTCGCGGCGCATGGTCAACTGGCCCGCGCCGTCGTAATGGTATTCCCAGGTGTTGGTGAGGGGGTTGATTTCTTTGACCAGTTCGCCGCGTTTGTTGTAGGCAAAGCGGGTTACGGATTGGTTGGCGTCGGTGATAACGGTCAGGCGGCCCGCCTTGTCGTAACTGTAGGCGGTCACGCCGCCCAGGGCGTCGGTCACGCCGGTCAGGCGGTCGTTGGCGTCGTAACCGTAGGCGGTGACATTCCCCTCGGCGTCGGTCACGGCGGCCAGCCGGTCGGCGGCGTCGTAGGCGTAATTGGTTTCAAAGCCCAGGGGGTTGGTTTCTTTGACCAGCAGGCCAACGGGGTCGTAGGCGTAATGGGTCGTTTGCCCTTTGGCGTTCGTCGTTTTGACCAGGTTGGCGCTGCCGTCGTGTTCAAAGTGGGTCTGGTAGTCGCCCGGCTCGGTCACGGTGACCACCAACCCGCGCAAGTTGTATGCAAACGAGGTGGTGTTCCCGCGCTGGTCGGCGGCGGCGGTCTGGTTGTCTTCTTCGTCGTAACTGTAGCTCACGTCGTGGCCCAGGGGGTCGGTAATGGTGACCAGGTTGTCGTTTTCATCGTAGGCCAGGGTGGTGGTGTGGCCGTTGGGGTCGGTGAGGGTGAGCACATTGCCCACCGGGTCGTAGCCGGTTTGGACTTCATGGCCCAGCGGGTCAAGTTCGCGGGTCAAGCGGTCAATGCGGTCGTAGATGTATTCGCGGGTGTGGTTATTGGGGTCGGTCACAAAGCGCAGGTTGCCAGCCGGGTCGTAGGCAAAGGTGGTCACTTCGCCCAGGGGGTCAATCAGGCGGGTCAGGTTGCCCACGCCATCGTATTCGTAACGGGTTTCGGCGCGAAGGGGGTCAAACAGTTTGACCAATTGGTCTTCGGCGTCGTAACAATATTCGGTCTGGCCGCTCAGGGGGTCGGTGAGGTATTTCAGGCGGTTCACGGCGTCGTAGGACAGGCGGGTGCGCCGGCCCAGCGGGTCAACTACGGCGGTCAGATTGCTGTTGGGGTCGTACTCGTAGCGGACAACATGCCCGTTGGCGTCGGTCATTTTGACCAGCCGGTAGAGCGGGTCATATTCATACCGGGTGATGTACCCGCGCGCGTCCTTCATCCAGGCGCGGTTATACATTTTGTCGTAGCCATATTCAACCGCATAACCTTCGGGATCGGTTTCTTTGACCAGCTTGAGGTTCTCGTCATACTCGTAGCGGGTAACGCCGCCGCGCCGGTCGGTTACCTGGATGAGCAGGTTGTTGCCGTCGTACCCAAAATCGGTATGGCGGCCTTTGGGGTCGGTAATGCGGGTGATGTTGTCGTTGCCGTCGTAAACAAAATAAACGGTGTGGCCGTTGGCGTCGGTGTAGCCGGTTTCGCGCCCGGCGGCGTCGTAGGTGGAGGTGGTCACATTCCCCTCGGCGTCGGTGGTTTTGGTCAGGTTGCCGGAGGCGTCGTACTCAAAGGTGGTGGTGTGGTTGTTGGGGTCGGTCATGGTCAGCGGCTGGCCCCAACTGTTGTAAGTGAAGGTGGTGTTCCGCCCGCCCGGCGCGTGGATAGCAATGAGATTGCCGTTGGGGTCGTAGTCGTAGGTGGTCACGCGGCCCAGGGCGTCGGTGGTTTTGACAAGGTCGTTCTGGGCGTTGTATTCCCAGGCGGTCACGTCGGCGCTGTAATCGGCGGCGCCGTCAAGGGGGTCAATCCGTTTGGCGCGGTTGCCCCGGCTGTCGTACTCATATTGGGTCACATTGCCGCGGGCGTCGGTAACGGCGAGCAGGTTGTATTGGGGGTCGTACTCGTAGCGGGTGGTCTGCCCCAGGGCGTCCTCAATGGCGGTCACCCGATTCCGGTCATCGTAAAAATATTTGGCCTGCCGGCCCAGGTTGTCGGTAAAGGTGGTCACGCGATTGACGGAGTCGTAGGCAAAGTAACTGCGCGTGCCGCTGGCGTCCGTCTGCTCAATCACCCGGTCGCGGTCGTCATAGATGTTTTGCAGAAATTCAATATTTTCGGGGTCCCTCTGGCGGGTGACGCGGTGACGGGCGTCGTATTCATAACGCCGGACGCCGCCGTTGGGGTCGGTGATAGCGGTCAGGTCGCCGTTGGTGTAGCCAAAGCCGAAGGTTCGGCCATCGGGCGTGGTCAGGCCGGTGACGTGACCGTCGGTATAACTTAAGGTGGCCGTCCGGCCCGCGCCGTCGGAAACGCCGGTCATTTCGTTATTGGCGTTATAGGTAAAGGTAAGGGTATTGCCCCGGCGGTCGCGCAGTTGGGTCAACCGGCCCACGCCCCGGCTCATCTCTTTGAAGGTAAAAACGGCCCCGGTGGGGGTGGTCAACTGCCAGCCGTCGGCGGTTTTGACCAGGGTGTCATATACCCCTTCCGGCGCGGCGTAACCGCCGCCGGTCCAGGTGTAGTGATGAGTGCGGCCGTCGTCGTGGCGCACGCCCACCGAGTTGTCCCGGTAGAGGGTGATGCGGGTATCGTAGGGCATTGACCAACTGTAACCAAAAATACCGTCACGACCATCCTGCGAATTGTGGGTCAGGGTAAAATCAAAATCCAGCCCGCCCCGGCCGGGGACACGGAACAAATTGAGCTGCAAGAGGTGATTGCCGGTGGAAAAGCTGACCGGGTCGGGGCTGAATTCCTGGTAATGTTGACGGCGATAGATCAAATCATATTGGCTGCCGTAAGTGCGCAGGTTTTGGTTGCCCAAATCGCGCCAGCGTTGGATCAATTCGGGCGAAGGCGGCGGGGCCAACTGGCAGGTCTCTTCATCCAATCCCAATTGTAAAATAACGGCGTTGTAAACGGCGTCGGCGATATGGCCAAAACCCTCCGGGTCGTGGATAACGGGCCAATCAAAATTGTGGTCCATAAAGAGGAGTTCGGCATGGCTGTAAGCAACATCGCCGGGCAAGCGGCTGTAGGCCGGGTAGCGCAGATAACTCAATACCCCGCGATGGGTTTGGCGGTTGGTGTGTTGATAAATCTGGTCATTAATGTGGTTGCCCAACTGTTGATCCGGGCCGCTACCGGGCCGGGCATAGGCCAAAGGGCCGCCATCGCCAAATTCAGTGCCCCAGGGAATGCCCAAAAGAGTGTTAAAGGCCAGCAAAGTAACCACATTGGCCTGAAAGCCCAGGGCCACATCCACCCGGTGGTCGCGGCTGGGCAACTCGTTTTCGCCGCGGGTCAACTGCACCGGCAAACCGCACTTCGATTCCAAACGATTTTTGACCTCAACAGCAAACTGATAATCCAGCGGCCCTTCCCAATAGGTGACACCCTCCCACAAAGCGTGGCCTTGCGAAGAGTCGCCGGGGCCGTGGTCCGGGTCCAGCACCACCCGGCCGGTATTATCTTGAGTAGAGATACCGGCCGCAGCGCCGGGCAGGGCGGTTAAAAGCTGGCCTAACACCACAAACTCGCTAAAGTGGGTAATTTCAACCGTCAAACGATTTTGACTCGCATCAACGGCTGTTGAGAGTCGCTGCCAGGGGTGAGCGGGGTCGGAACGGGTATAAATGGCCAGGGTTCGCTCGTCCAAATCCTGGATGTCGCTGTCCTGGTAAAAGACCGCCAATTTTACAGTGGGGATAACCAGGGTATCGGTGGCCGTTTCACCGGGAGCAATCTGATAGGTAACAGTTTGGGTGAGCGGAGGGAACAAGGTAACCGGTTCGCCGTCGCCATCGGCCCAGGCCACCAGTGAAAAAGCCGGGCCGCCTACGGCTAAACCGGGCAGGGTAATGTTTGGCCGGGCCAGGGGCGCGTACCGCACCCAGGTATCTTGCTGCACGGAATCGGCGGAGAGAGTGGCTTTCACGCTATCGTCTTGGGCGGCGGCAATACCGCCGATGCCGGGTTTGACCAGCACTTCGGTGCCTTGGGGAGGCTGCGGCGTGGGTTCTCCAGAACCGGATTTTAAGATGATGGGCAGGTAAATTGGCGTGCCGCTGTCACTCGTATTTATCGGGGTTGGCCGGGGGGTAGGCGTAGGCGTAACTTCGGCCTGTTCAACCGGAATCTGGCGCGGCGCGGCGCGGCCAACCGGCGGCAAGAATAACAAATTGCCCCAGGCCAGAGAGACAATCACCAGGATGTTGAGCAACCGGGTAAACCAACTGACTAACCGATGTTTGATATGAGCGTTCATAAATCACCCCTCACTGTGGACTGAACATTGTTTTTGATGAAATCATTTCACCGCCAGAGGCGCAGAGGTCGCCGAGAGAAAAATCATAAAAACTCCGCGCTCTCCGCGCCTCGGCGGTGCAAACCATCCCACCGCCGAGGCGCAGAGGTCGCCGAGAAAAAAAATCATAAAAACTCCGCGCTCTCCACGCCTCGGCGGTGTCTTCTTTTTAACCCTGCACTTAATTTATTGTGGTATCATGCAAAAAGGCAGGATTATAGAAACGGCCAACACCCTTCTGTTTATCTTGCCGCCTGTCAGGGGACGCCGGTGGACCGCCAAGTCAAAATCGGCGTCTCTTTTTTGGGTAACGTTGCTCTACGGCCTTAAGCTTGTAAAGACATTCCTGTCCATCATATCACAAAATCTCATGTTTGGGGATGAATGGTCAAAAATGTCTTTAAAGCAAACGGCTCAAGAATCACTCATTACCTGGCGCAGCAGGTATGTCCATTCCAGGCGGTGGCGTTGTCCGGTGGAAGGAGGCAGAGCGGCCAATTTTTGGCAAAGCCGTTGTTGCTGCGGTTCGCTCAACTGCCGCACTTCATTGTAGATACGCCAGAAGAGCAGCGGCGACCACGCCCCCCGCCTGACAATCTCCCCGGCCAAATTGGCCCGGTGACGGTCTTCAACTTGAGCCGTCAACCAGTCGGCCAGGAAAACTATCTGGCCGGTTTGCGCGTTATCCCCGGCCGGAGAAGGGGGCGGGCCGGCAAAAGCAGCCAGGTTGAGGCAACAGTGGCCGCAATGGTAGTTGACCAGCCCTAATTTAACCAGGAGACGCAGCGCTTTTTTAACCCGGCCGGGATGGATTGACCAGCTTATCCCGGCGGCCATCGCCTGAAATTCGTTAATAACGTCTGCCGCCGGGCTACTCTGGGCCGGTTGGCGGCCATTGTTTTGGCTAAAAAGGAAGTTGAGCAGGCGTTTGGCGTACACGCCGCTGACCGCCTTGCTCCAGCCGTTCTCAATGTACCCGCGGGGTTTTATAATGTTGTTTTTGGGGTGGGGGTGAGGGTGATAGCCCGGCAGGTCAAAGAGATAAACCCGTCCCGGCCCGCGATAACTCAGGCGCAGGGTGCCGGTGTTGCTTTTTTCCGCTTTTTGGCTATCGGGCGTGCATTCGGCCAGCTCGCCCGCTTCAACCGCCGCCTTCCAGTGGCTCATAAAGTGGTGGCGGAGGGTTTCATAACGGTTGCTCGGCAGCGGTTGGCCGGCCATCAGGGTTACAATTGCCGGGGTGGTAACCCGGATGGGCAATCCTTGATGAACGGCCAGATAATAAACGGCATCCCAGAAGTTCATCTGCCAGTTGTTTCCGTAGCCGTAACAAAGGGGAAGATAGTAATAATCAGTCATCTGACAATTGAGCCTGGATAAACTCTATCTTGAAAATCCTTTTTTCCTGATACCCCTATTATCCTCCAAAAAGATGGATGTGGTCTATCACATGTCTCTCGGATTCCTCCCGGAGAGTCTTGCCGGAATGGAAACCGTAAAATCAGAGGCTTTTTCTATGAGGACGAAGATGTGGCGGGGTAACCGCACGGCCTGTGCCGGCTACTTAACTCATCCACCTGCTCGGATGTGGTTTTTGCAGGGTACGGGCGAAGCCTCGCCGGTAATCAATGTTTGTTGTTCTAAGCTGGTATCGCCACTGCTGACGAGAACGGTATCAACACCCCGCTCAATCAATCGGTTGGTCAGCAATGCGGCGCTGGTACGCGCCCCTACAACAATCATCCGACGGCGTTCCCGCTCGGTTTGGGGCATCAACAGATTAAACAAAATAGGCGAGACTGTACATGTGATGACGGCAACCAGAATAATTGCAGCGTTGACAGCTTCAGAAATAATACCCAATTGCAAACCAATGGCTGCGGCGGCAATAATTAACGACAAGCGGGCACTGAGCAGGACACCGGCGGCTATGGTCTCACGCCAGGAATATTCCAGGCGATAGAGCAGGGCCGGAATGAATTTGACCAGGTAGGCGGCGATGATGATCAACGGCACCAGTAACAACGCCGACTGTGAGCTGAGCAGGGCGGGCAGGTCAAACTGCCCCCCAACCATCACAAAGAAAATGGGAATAAAGAAACCGTAACCAATGGCATCCAGTTTCTGTTGCAAAATATCGTCATCTCCATTGGAGAGAAGGGACACGATCACGCCCGCCAAAAATGCCCCCAAAATAATCTCTATGCCTAAACTCTCGGCCAGTGCAATAAACACAAACGCCAGCACAAACGATCCCCGCAATTTGATTTGCGAGGTGGCTGACGACAATTCTTCAATAATCCGTTGGGCCGGTAAATGCTCTTGAAAAAGGGCGGCCACGCGATAGACCACCACAAAAGCGGCAAACAAAACCAATACCAGCAAAATCTCCACGGTAAATCCTTGACTGCGTAAGAGCACAAAAATGCTGATGAGTAGAATAGTGGCGAAATCGGCGACCAAAGCGGCCATAAGGATGCTTTGTCCATAACGGCCTTCAGTTAGGCCTCGCTCTTTAAGCACCGGTACCACAACACCCAATGAGGTGGTGGAAATTATCAGCGCCATTATCCAGGGTGATTGAATAAGGTTCTGGCTCCATATAAGAAAACCTACCCCAATTGACGCGATGAGGGTTAGTATAAACAGGATAACACCTGCCGGCAGCGGATTACTCAGCAAACGTTGCCACCCGTTGGCTCCGTCATTGTCTGGGCCATTGTTGAGCACTGCCGAAAAATTGATTTCTAATCCGGACAAAAACATCAAATAGGCAAACCCCAGGTCTGATAGAATGCGCAGTACAAATCCCTCTTGGATTAAGTTGAAGCCACTCTTGCCTACAATGATTCCGGAAATTATTTCGCCAACCACAATGGGGATGCCCAGTTTTTTGAAACGAGAGAGTGTAAGCGGAACCAAGAAGGCCAGCCCAATAACAATAAGCAAGGGAACGAAAGAAACAGATGAATGTTCCATGCATAACTCCTGTTCGAGAAATGTCCACAACTATGTTTGAGCAAAAAACTTTGTGGCCGACATCCAGAGCAAACGGATGTCGGCCACATTCATTTACTACAAATATAGACCGCGATTATCTACCGGCGGGGTTTGAGCGCAAAGCCCAAAATAAAGCCAACCCCCAAAGCAGTTACAATAGTTACCCAAGGATACCGCAGCAAGGCCTGGTCCATCTCTCCGGGCAACTTCTGGGCCATCCCCTCAAGGCGGGCATTAGAGATACGCAGGGCGCGGTCCACTTCTTCTTCGGCCCGTTGTTTGGCGTAGCCATATCGTTGCTGCACCATGCCTACAAATTCATTGCGCATCGCCTCAATTTTTTTGAGATCCTCTTCGGTAAATTTGGTCCAATGGTCTTGAACAATATCCCGAATTTGTTCAGTATCGCGGGTCATAACGTTTTTATTGTCAGCCATCATAAACTCCTTTCTTTAGCTAATTAGCAACCTGCTTATAGTGTATCATTTCTGTAGGTAACCCACTACACTAAATTGGGCGATTTTTTTTAATGGTTAGAGTTATCTTTGCCTCACTCTAAAGGTAGGGTCGGATGGTTATTGCTCTCATTCAAGTGGGGGTAATAAACAGCCAGAAATTGCTCAATGGAGCTATAAAGAACTTTATCAAGGTGAGCGGCAAATTTAACATCCATTTCGCCCAATCGGGTGAAGACCGCCAATCAAAAATTCCATCTGGGCGAGAAAAAATAGCTCGCTTTTTGACTCCAAAAACCGCCCAATTTAGTATGGGCGAGCCGAGGTGTCAAACGATATAATAGAAGTATATCTAAGCATGTCTGGAAAGTTACGGGGAGAAAACCTGAAAATGAGGAGACCGGGACCATGACATCGGTATTTATCATTTCGAATCGCGCCATTTTCGGGCAGGGGTTGGAAAACCTGTTGCGCCGAGAAACCGTGGTTGATATGGCCGGGCAAGCAACAAAATAAACCATTCCTCTTATGCTTTTACACTTTACTGAACCCGGCCAGTTTCAAAATCTGCCCCACCACCAACGGCAGCACACTCATGCCCAACACCAGCAGCCAGCCATTCAAGCCGGGGTCAACCACTCGCAGCACGCCTGACAGGACTGGCAAATAGACCGCCAACAATAACAGCGCCACACACAAAACCAGCGCGCCCCACACCCAGGCATTGCGCGTAATCTCGTTGCGCAGCAACCCCGAATCGTGATCGCGCATATTGAATACGTGCCATAATTGGGCCAAGGCCAGCGTTAAAAACGAGATGGTGGTTGCCTGTTTCACGGGCATCCCCAACCAGTTGAGGGCCAGCGCCAGCGCGCCCAGAACCGCAACCGTGATCAGCAGGCCGTAGCCGCCAATGGCCGCCCAGTGCCGCCGGGTCATGATCGGTTCTTGCGGGTCGCGGGGCGGGCGTTTCATAATGTGGGGATCACCCTCGCCCACGCCCAGCGCCAGCGCCGGGAACACATCGGTGACCAGATTGAGAAATAAAATTTGCAGCGGCAAAATCGGCAGCGGCGCGTTGATAAACGAAGCCAGGGCCACGGTCATTATCTCGCTGATGTTGCACGAAAGTAAAAAGAGAACAAATTTGCGAATATTATCAAAAATCACCCGGCCTTGCTCAACTGCCACCCCAATGGTGGCAAAGGCATCGTCTTTTAAAACCATATCGGCGGCTTCGCGCGCCACCTGCGTGCCGCGCTGTCCCATCGCAATGCCGATGTTGGCTTTTTTCAGGGCCGGGGCATCGTTCACCCCGTCGCCCGTCATCGCCACAATCGCGCCGTTGTTTTGGTGCAGGTCAATCAGATCGAGTTTTTGTTTGGGACTGACCCGGGCAAAGATGAGCGTTTCCACCATTTGCCGGCGTTCATACGCAGAGAGTTCATCCGGCGCTTTCAGGTTTTTGCCGTAAATCACGGCGTCGTCACCGGCATCGTCGGCCAGAAGCCCTACCGCCCGGGCCACGTTTCGCGCCGTTACCGGCTGGTCCCCCGTAACCATCACCACCTTGATTCCGGCCTGATGACACTGTTTGATGGCCGCCCGCACATCATCACGGGGCGGGTCGAGAAAGCCGACCAATCCTAAAAAGGTCAGCCCCTGGTACGGCTCATCATCCACCGCGCCGCTATTTTTGGCCGCCAGAGCCAATACGCGCAGGCCGTTCTCGGCCATTTCCCGGTTATGGGCCAGCCATTCTTCGCGGCGTTCATTTGATATTTCCTGCACCTCGTCACTGTTTTGCCGGATGTGGGTGCAATGTTCCAGCACGGCTTCGGGCGCGCCTTTCACGGCCACCCGGTACTGCCCGTTGCGGCGGTGGAACGTGCCCATCATTTTGACATCCGCGTCAAACGCTTCTTCCCGTTCTTCGGGCAGGTCGGCCAAAAGCTCGTCGCGCCGGAAACCGGCTTTGAGTCCGGCTGCCAGTAAGGCTACTTCCACGGGATCACCTACCGCCGAAATTTCTTGCTTGCCGGTGTTGAGCGAGGCGTTGTTACACAATACGCCCACCTCAATGGCTTCGCGCAGGGCCGGCAGTTGGTGAGGGTCAACCAATTCATCGTTGCGGCTAAAGTCTCCCTCGGTTTCCAACCCTTCGCCGCTCACGCCAAATTGGCCCAAAGGCAGCCACAATTTGGTGACGGTCATCTGGTTTTCGGTGAGGGTGCCGGTTTTGTCGGCGCAAATCACGTTGGTGCCGCCCAGCGTTTCTACGGCGGCCAATTTGTTGACCAGGGCGTTGCGCCGGGCCATGCGCTGCATGCCGCGAGCCAGGGCAATGGTGGCCACAATCGGCAGCCCTTCGGGGATAGCGGCCACGGCCAGAGCAATGGAAGTTTCAATCATCAGCAAAATCTCTTTGCCCCGTAAAATACCCACCACAGCCACTACCGCCGCAATAGCCAGCGTAATCCAGATGAGTTTGCGGCCCAGGTTATCGAGGCGTTCTTCCAGTGGCGTGCTTTCGTCTTGAGCCTCTTCCACTAACGCCGAAATCTGGCCCAATTCGGTCTCCATACCCGTGGCAACCACCACGCCTGCGCCGGAGCCACGGGTTACAGCGGTCCCCTTGAAGAGCATGTTGGATCGTTCGGCCAGGGTCACGTCAGCCGCAAGGGATTCCACCTGTTTGCTGACCGGCACCGATTCGCCGGTGAGGGCCGACTCGTTGGCTTGCAATTTCGAGGCTTCAATCAAGCGAAGATCGGCCGTTACTACATCCCCGCCGTCCACCACCACAATGTCCCCCGGCACCAGTTCTTCCGCCGGGATTTCTTCAATCTGGCCGTTGCGCCGGACTTTGGTGGTGACGCTGCCCATTTCGCGCAGGGCTTCCATTGAGCGCACGGCGCGCATCTCGGTAAAAAAGCCCAGGGCGGCATTGATCAGGACCACTACGGCAATAGCGCCGCTGTCAATCCATTCGCCAAAAGCCAGCGATACCCCGGCCGCAATGACCAGAAGTACCACCACCAGGCTTTTAAATTGGTCAACAAGAATCTGCCAGGCTTTACGCCGTTGCGCCTGGCGCAGGCGGTTGGGGCCAAATTTTTGCTGTCGCTGCTTGACTTCATCTGGTTTCAGGCCTTGTTCAACAGCAACCTGCATATCAGCGGATACTTTTTTGGGGGAATGAGTCCACGGGTGTGGCAAAATAGAAATCGTCATAATGCTCCTGGAATAAATTGAAAATTCATTTTGACTCTCCTTCCAAAAAAGAAAATGGTTTGGAAGCAAGGTCTAATAAACTGGACCATTGTTCTTCGT
>JAFGDY010000004.1 GCA_016931895.1 Anaerolineae bacterium | reverse complement strand
CCGAGACGGTCTTGAGACCTAATGACAATCGATCTGCCGTGTCCTGTCTTTTTATATTACCACGTTTTTCTCATACTAATGACATGTTGGGCTTTTCAGACAGGCTCTGACCGTTGCAGGCCAAACACCCCGGCTTTTGCTTTTCCCCCAGCTCGATTATAATTATTCTCCGGCCAATGACCAACGACCAACGTTGACCGGTGACCGATCTGTAAATTCGTCGTTGGTCGTTGGTCGTTCGTCGTTCGTCGGTAACGGGGTAAATCACTATTATGGCAGACTCTCCCCAACAAAAATACCTGGTTGTTTTCCAACCCTCCGGCCGGCAGGGGTACGTGCCTGCGGGCCAAACCCTGCTGGCTGCCGCCCGCGAATTGGGCGTGGAAATCGAAAGCATCTGCGGCGGCCAGCAAACGTGCGGTACGTGCAAGGTGCTGGTGAACACGGGCGATTTTCCAAAGTACGGCATCGTTTCCAAAGCGGAACACCTTTCGCCCCCGGGCCAGGGCGAAATTAGTTACTGGCAAAAGCGCCACCGCGCTCCCGGCGATTATCGTCTCTCCTGTATGACCCGCGTGTGGGGCGATGTGGTCATCCATGTGCCGGAGGAGAGCCAGGCCCGCAAGCAGATTGTGCGCAAAAGCGCCACCGTGCGCCAGGTAACGCTTGATCCGGCCATCCGCCAATATTTTGTCAGGGTCAAACCGCCGGATTTAAACGATAACCACCTGGGCGATTGGGAACGCCTGCAAGCAGCGTTGCAAGAAACCCATCACCTGCCGGATTTGCAGATTGATTTTTTTGCTCTGCGTAGTTTGCCGGTAGCGTTAAGCCGGGGCAAATACGAGGTCACAGTCACTCTCTGGGACAACCAAGAAGTGGTGCGGGTGCAGCCGGATTATGCCGAAGGCGCGTACGGCATGGCCATTGACCTGGGCACAACCACCGTGGCCGGGCACCTGGTTGACCTGCGTACCGGCACCATCTTGGCCACCGAGGCGATGATGAATCCCCAAACCACCTACGGCGAGGACCTGATGAGCCGCATCAGTTACTGCGCCGCCAACGCCGACGGCCTGGACAAAATGCATGCTGCCGTCATCGAAGCCCTGTCCGGGTTGGTCAAACGCGCCACCCGCGCGGTTAAATTGCAGCCGGAAGACGTTACCGACCTGGTGATTGTGGGCAATACGGTGATGATGGCCCTGCTGCTGGGAATTGACCCCGCCCCGTTGGGCCGCGTTCCTTTTCCCCTGGTTACGGGCGACGCCCTTGACCTGAGAGCCAGGGACCTGAACCTGGCGGTCAATCCGGGGGCCAAACTGCACATCCTACCCGCCGTGGCCGGTTATGTGGGCGCGGACAATATGGCCGTGGTCATTGCCGAATCGCCCCACATCCGGGATGACATTCACCTGATTGTGGACATTGGCACCAACGCCGAAATTTTGGTGGGCAATCGGGAACACCTGCTGTCGGCGTCCAGCCCCACCGGCCCGGCCTTTGAGGGCGGCGAAATCACCCACGGCATGCGGGCCGCCGCCGGCGCCATTGAGCAGGTGCGGATTGACCCGCACACCCTGACCCCGCGTTTTAAGGTAATTGGCCACAATTGCTGGAGCAATGAAATGCCGGACGAAGAGATTCAGGCCGCCGGCATCTGCGGGTCGGGCATGATTGACCTGGTGGCGGAGTTGTTTGTCACCGGCATCATTGGCCCGGACGGTAAATTTAACCGCAATACGCCCTCGCCCAATTTTCGTCTCACCGAACAAGTAGGCGAATATGTGGTCGCCACGGCCGGGCAGACCTCCACCGGCAAAGAGATTGTCATTACCCAGCGCGACGTCCGGGCCATTCAACTGGCTAAAAGCGCCCTCTACACCGGGGCCAAAATGTTACTAGAACGCCGAGGTGTCACCCAGGTAGACCGGGTGCTGCTGGCCGGCGGTTTTGGAGCGCACATTGATAAAAAACGGGCCATGCTCATTGGCCTCTTCCCGGATTGCGATTTGGACAATGTTTATCCCGTCGGCAATTCGGCGGGGGATGGGGCGGTGCTATGTTTGTTGAGCCGGGAGCGGCGGCAGCGGGCGCGGGAGTTGGCCCGCTGGATTGATTATGTGGAAACGGCCGCCCAGCCGGAATTCCAGGAGCGATTTGTGGACGCGCTGAATTTGCCCCACAGTCAGGACGAATTTCCTCACCTCAAAGGCATCATTTGATTGTTGGCGGCCCCCAAATTTTGTCAGGACGCGGTATTCTCGTCAGGAGGGTTGGCGGCAGGGTCTTCAACCTGGCCGGCCGGGGCTTCGCCTCGCTGGCGGCGGCGCATGTGGCGCGCTTTGCTCTGCAAGTCCCGGAAAAAGTCGGTGTCTACAATTTTTTCCACTTCTTCCTTACGCCTGAGGTCGTCAATTTCAATGCGCAGTTCCTGCACCTGTTTTTTCAGGCGCTGCTCGCGGCTGTAAACCTTGCGGGCCATGCTCTGGAAAACCCGCGCCAGCAGCCCCACTTCGTCGGGCCGCCGGGCTACCTCGGCCAACCCTTCTGTTTCAAAGGTTTCGGCTTCAACGGCGGCAGCGGCGGCGGCAATAGCCAGAATGGGGCGGGCAATTTGCCGGGCCAGCACATACACGCCCACCACCAAAACTGCGGCCGCAACCAGGCCGGTCAGCGAAACCACTCCGGCCAGGCGGCGGGCCGAGGCGGACGCTTCCTGTTGGTCCATCTCGGCCAGCAGGGCCAGCTCAAAATTATCAAGCCAGCGGTAGACGCCAACTACAGGCGTGCTTTTATAGTTTTGATAATCTCCGGCGCCGTCTTGTCCCTGAACAGCGGCGTCAATGCCCTGGCTGTGGATGGCCGGCTGGCTAAAACCGTTGGCCGTGACCTGTTGATGGGCGTTATTAACCAGGTACGTAACGCCGGTTTCGCCCAAGCCGGTCCGTTCGGCCACAATCGCGTCCATCCGGGCCAGGTTCAAATCGGCGGCCAAAAGGCCATTGACCTGGCCCGATTTGTTCCGAAAGGGGGTGGCAATGGTGATGGTGGGTTCGCCCGAGAGGGGAGAAAGGTGAACGGTTTGCACAAAGGTGCGCAGTTGCCCTTTTGAAAAATATTCCGTTTCATGTTGATCCCGGCCTTCGTAGGCCGCGTCTGTGGAAACAATGATCCGCCCGTTTTGGGCTAAAATGGAAATTGTTTGCAGATCGGCGGTGCTATTGGTAAGGGCGCTTAATGACTTTTTGAGCAAGGTATAGGGCAAGCTGTCGTGGGCCAATTGCAGCAGTTCTTCTCCGGTGGCCGTGTCCCAAAGCCGGGCTGTGCCATCATAGCTGGCGGTGGCTACATATTCACCGTCGGGGCTAAAATCAAAATCATCCAAAATGGCGTCGTGGCTCAACTCGGCAATGAGGCTTTGGGTATTGAGATCCCACAGGTTGGCCCAGGAGGTATCGGTTTCAAAGGCGAGCAGTTGCCGGCCGGTGGGGCTGAACAGGACTACCGGCACCGGCTTGTCGTGCTCCAGGCGGATAATTTCCTGGCCGGTGGCCACATCCCAAACCCGCACCATCCGGTCGGCGCTGGCGGTGGCCAGCCGTTGGCCGTCCGGGCTGAAGACCGCGTCAGAGGCCCAACCGTCGTGAGGCAACTCGGCCAGTAACCGGCCGGTGGCGGCCTCCCAAATTCTAACGGCATTGTCTTCGCTGACGGTGGTCACTAACTCACTATCCGGGCTAAAAGTGATCACCGTCACCCAACCGTCATGCTCCAGGCTGATCACTTCCTGGCCGGTAGCCGGATTCCATAGCCGGCCCAGGCCGTCGTCGCTGGCGGTAGCCAGCCATTGGCCGTCCGGGCTGAATTCCAGATCATTTACGTATTCTAAATCTTCGGATACGGTCAAGACCTGCCGGCCGGTGGCCGTCTCCCAGATAACAACTTCGCCGCCGGGTGTGGCGGTGGCCAGCCATTGGCCATCCGGGCTGAAATCCAGGTCATTGAGGTCATCCTGGTGGACCATTTGGGCCACTTCCCGGCCACTGGCTGTTTCCCACATGCGGACAACCAGGTCTCCGCCGATTGTAGCCAGGAGTTGGCCATCGGGGCTGAAGCTAACACCGCCCACAGCATCCGGGTGGATGAGGCGGTTCACTTCCTGGCCGGTGGCTACATCCCACAGGCGTACGGTTTGGTCAATCCCGCCGGTGGCCAGCCATTGGCCATCGGGGCTGAAGGCCACGGCAAATACTGAAGAGTCAACTTCGGTGCCGGTATTGGCGTGATTCAACAACAAGGCTGCCTGCGCCTGGATTTGGGGCAACTGGGCAATGGCCAAAACCACTTGCCGCTGGTCTTCCAGCCAACGATTGAGTTCGTTTTCCTGCAAGGTAGCCGCAGCCGTGAGCCGGTCGTGTACGGATTTCTCCAGGGCGTTCTGGCCCTGAATATAGGCCACAAACACACTCAATCCGCCAATTGCCAGCGAGAGCAGTAAAAAGTAACTGACCAGGCGAGCCATCAGGCTCTTTTGCCAAAACTTCATGATTAGGGTTCCTTTTCCGGTTCTGTATAACCTGTCTAAGCGGTAGGTGGGTGATATTTTAGCGTATGGAGCGAGCGATATCCCTGCCCGGTTTGCAAATAGCGCCTCAGTTCGGCATAGGTTTGGGAGTTCAGGTAAGGGAGCAAGGGTTGGGGAACCTGATCAAAGGCTTGGAGGGCGTGTTGGGCCACCTGATCCCATTCGTCGCAAAATTGCTCAAGGTCTTCGGGCCGGGCTTTTTGGCGACAATCAGGATATGGGCAGGTTAGGTCCATGGCTTCTTCAAGGTTGAACAGGGCATATTCGCACGTGATCTCTTCGGCGGGGGCAATATCACGCACGGCAATGTCAAAGCCATAGGCAGTACTTAGGGTGTTGTAATGGCAACAATGATTGACATACTTGGCCAAATCCCAACTTAAGATGTATTGGCCTTGTCCATTAATGTAAGCGTATTTGTCAATAATTTCATAGTAGTGGGGGTTGTGGAGCAGGGGGCTGTTGGGGCCAATAACAATTTCCAGGTCATCTTGCACATACACCATCGTTCCCCTGGAAATAGGGGCGGTGGCAAAAACGCCGTAGCCAATTTGCGGATTTATGAATTTTAGTTGGGTATCAGGGTGAAGCATAAATTTCAGTAAACAATTCTCCGGGGCAGTTGTTTGGCCTGTTCCACCCACTCCTGAACCTGGGTTAAAGCCGGTGCCTGGCGTACCAATTTTTTCTGCCGGTTGGTTTCAACCATTTTTTGGTGCAGGTTTTGGGCATTACGTTGGGCCAATTCGGGCACAGTATCTACGCCGGCTGCTTCAAGCAGATCGGCGTACTCTTCGCCCACGCCCTTGATGCGGAAGAGGTCAACCATGTTCACCCAGCGCAAAATGAGTTTGGGGCTGATTTCGCTTTGGGCCGCAATTTCCTGGCGGCCTTTGGGGCTTGCCCCTTTTTCCAGCAGTTCTTCGGCGGTGGCAATGCCAATGGCTTTGAGCTTTTCGGCGTAAGCTTGGCCAATACCTTCTACCGTTACCAGGTTGGTTGATGTTAGATTTTTAGCTTCCACAGTTGTCTCCTTTGCTGCTTCTGGGGCTTCACGCGCCTGTTTTTTAGCTAACATGGCTTCGCGTTGGGCCTTGATTTCTTCGGGCGCGCGTTTGGGTTTGGCGCCGGCTTCAACCGGGGGCGCCTTGATTTTAGCAGCAGCCACTTTTTCGGCGGCCAGGCGTTCTTTTGCTTCGGTTTTGCGCCGCTTTTCTTCTTCTTCGGACTGGCGGGCGGCTTCTTCCTGCGCATACCAGGTGGGCCGGATAGAGGCGTAGTAACCGGCGGGTTTGGTCAGTTTTTCCAGGTTGTAAACGTGGCTCATCCCGCGCTCGTAATCGGCCAGTTCGTAAACATGGTCCATTTTAATGGCGTCAAAGGGGCAGAATTCGGCGCAGTAGCCGCAACTCATGCAGATGTCGGTATCAATGTAAAATTCGGCCGGTTTGGATACCGGCTTGCCGGTTTCGGGGTCCTGGGCGCGGACAATCCAGATGCATTGGGGCGGGCAAACTTTGGCGCAGATGCCGCAGGCGGTGCAGCGGTGCAGCTCTGTCCATTTGTCCCGGTCAAAGTGGGTATCGCCCGGCAAAACTTCGTATTCGGTAACCAAGAAGGGCAAAAAGCGGAAGTTTTCCGGGGTTTTTAGTTTCATTGCCGGATATTCTACCGTAAACAGGCCGGCCCCCACCGGCCCCTGTCTGCGGGCAAAGGCTTCTGGGTTGGTGGCGCTTCTGAACCAATACCGGGCGTCATCTATATAGGTATTAATAAAGTGTTTTAGCGTAACGCCTAAACCTTTAGCCACACCCCAGCCAAACATTAGCGGTCTACCTCTCCTAAAACAATGTCTATGGCCCCCAACGTCACCACACTGTCGGCCACTTTGCCGCCTTTACACATCTCCGCCAGCGCATTCAAGTTGATAAAGGAAGGGGAGCGCACCCGGTAGCGCCAGGGGTTGCCGGAGCCGTTACTGATCAGGTAATAGCCCAACTCGCCTTTGGAGTGTTCGGTGCGAACGTAAGCTTCGCCGGCCGGCACCCGGACGGTGTAGGATTTTTTGCCGCTCAGGATGTCGCCGGGAGGGGTGTCTTTGATGCCTTCATAGGCTTGCCGGAGAATTTTCAGGCTTTCCCGCGCTTCCAGAATGCGCTGGTAGTAGCGGGCAAACACGTCGCTCTCGGTTTGGGTGGGAATGTCAAAATCAAAACACTCGTAGATGCTGTACGGTTCCACCTTGCGGATGTCGTACTTTACGCCGGCGGCCCGCAGCATAGGGCCGGTTACGCCGTGGTTGATCAGTTGTTCGGCCGGCATATACCCTACGCCCTTGAGCCGGGACAGGACAATTTCGTTGCCGGAGATCAGAACATTTAATTCTTCCAGGCCGCGTTCCAGCGTATCGGTTACAAGGGCGGCGCGGTCGAGCCAATCGTCGCTGATATCGTAGGCCACGCCGCCAAAACGCATGTAGTTGCACATCATGCGCGAACCGCTGGCTTCTTCAAACAGGTCCAGCACGCGCTCGCGCCCTTCAAAGGCATAGAACAGGGGGGTGAACATACAGCCCAGGTCGTTGGTCATAAAGCCAACCAGCGACATGTGGCTGAAGACGCGGGTCAATTCGGCCATGATCACGCGGATGTATTCGGCTCGTTCGGGCACGGGCGTGCCGGTCATTTTTTCTACGGCCAGGGCATAGCCCAGGTTATTTTGCATGGAGTTAAAGTAGTCCAGCCGGTCGGTGAAGGGCATGTTCATCAGCCAGGTATTGCGCTCGCCAATTTTTTCGTGGTTGCGGTGCAGGTAGCCCAGCACCGGCTCCAAATCCACAATGGTTTCGCCCTCCAGGGTAACCACCATGCGGAAAACGCCGTGCGTGCTGGGGTGGTGCGGCCCCAGGTTGAGCACAATCCGGTCGGTGTCCAAATCCATCCCTTCTTTTAAGTCGCGCGCCTCAACTACGTGGCCCAGGTAATCCTCAAACTCGTCCGGTTTCCAGGCGCTCACGTTCCAATCGCGGGGATAAACCACATTATTGCCAAAGGGGTTGTGGGTTTCAGCCCGCGTCTGCCGGCCATTGGGCCAACGACTGGTAAAAGGTTTGACCGGCTCCTCGTAGTAGGCTTCTTCGTAATCTTTGCGCATGGGGTGGCCGTGGAAATCGTCCCACAAAAAAATGCGTTTCATGTTGGGATGGCCGGTAAAATTGAGGCCGTAAAGATCGTAAATTTCGCGTTCTTGCAGGTAGCAGGTTTTCCAGATTTTGTATAGTGAAGGTAACTCTGGTTTTGCTTCCGGCACACGAGCTTTGAATGCCAACACCGGCTTGTCCGGCTGGCCGGTGCTATAAGCGTGATAAACCACCTCAAAACGGTCTCCCTCGCGGCCCAGGTAATCAATCCCGGTCACGTTGCTCAGTAGGTCGTAGCCCAGTTCATGGCGGACGTGCCGGGCAAAGGCCAGCAAGTGGGCCGGGTTCACTACCAGTGTGTCTTTTTCGGGGGTCACGGCCTGGTCTGCGCTCAATGCTTGGTTGATGGCGGCGGCCAGGGCGGCGGTTTCGGCGGTGGGGGTGATGTCCCAGGTGGGCGTCTGGGGCGGTTTGACCACTCGTTTGGGGCGGGGTTGATCGCCTTCGGCAACAGTTTCTTGCTCTGCTTCTGCCGCCTGACGCGCCTGTTGTAGCATTTCCGGCAGCGTGGGCAGGTGGCGAGAATCAACCACATCCGGCCCCAGGATGGGCAACGGCGCAGCTTCGTTGCGCTGGTCTTTGCGGTACCAGGGCGCGGTGCGCAACGATTGTTTTTTGATTTTTTCTTGGAGTTGAATAATGCCCTGCAATAAAGCCTGGGGGGTGGGGGGGCAGCCGGGCACGTACACGTCAACCGGAATGTATTTATCAACGCCGGAAACAACGTTGTAACCTTCCTTAAACGGGCCGCCGCCGTTGGCGCAAGCGCCCATGCTGATCACGTATTTTGGCTCGGCCATCTGATTGTACAGACGCACCACCTGGGGTGCCATCTTTTTGGTGACTGTACCGGATACAATCATAAAGTCGGCCTGGCGAGGCGTGGCCCGGAACAGGGCGGCGCCAAAGCGGTCCTGGTCGTAGCGGGCGGTACCGGCGGCAATCATCTCAATGCCGCAGCAGGCCAGGCCCATGGTCAGCGGCCACAGCGAATAAGCCCGGCCCCAGTTGTAGAGGGACGTGAGAAAGGGAATTTTGTCTAGCGTGCCCAGCAGAACGCTTCCTCTTAATTCTTCAGGAATCTCGTTCCCGTCTTCTGGGGGGGGCGATGTTACGGCCATAACTATAACCTCCGTCAAACGACGATAACTATACCACAGCGTCTTGGGCCTTGTCAATTTAATTTGGCGTATGTCGCTTTAATTATGATAATAATTATAATATTTATAATAAAGTTGATTTTAAATCCTGTCCATGATAAAATCTATGCTTAATTCGGCCAAAAAGGCAAAAAAAATGCATCCAACCCGACGCCATATCATTGAATTATTAAAAGAAAGAGAAAAAGCTACTGTTGACGAGCTGGCGGCAGAAGTGAACATGACGCCGATGGCGGTAAGGTATCATCTCAACGTGCTCCAGGCCGAAAATTTGATTACGGCGCCGGCGGTGCGTCACCAGAGCGGGCCGGGCCGTCCCCAACAGGTGTATCGGTTGACGGAAGCGGCCGACGAGCTTTTTCCTCAAGATTATTACAGTTTGACCAACTATTTGTTGGATGAACTGAATGTTCAGTTGGGCCAGCAGGACCTGGACAAGATTTTTAGCAATATTGCCCATCGTTTGGCCGGCGAGTCCCCGCCGCCCCAAGAAAACCAAACTTTTGAAGAACGGCTGGGAGAGGTAGTGGCCTTTTTAAGCAAACGGGGTTTTGTGGTTGACTGGGAAGTTGAGGGCAACGTGTACCGGATTCATGCACATTCCTGTCCCTATCGCCAGGTGGTCAAGGAGCATCAAGAGATTTGCGCCCTTGACCGGCACGTTATTGGCACAATGTTGAATATTATGCCAACGCGGGTAACCTGTTTTGCCCGGGGGGACGACCACTGCACCTATGAACTGGCCAGGCCGGTTGAATTAATGGTGGAGTGATGATTCAACCGATTTTGACAAATCTCGACACCTGAGTATACTCTATCAATTGTGAATTGTGAACGGTTAATAATTAATGGTTAATGAGACAATCCCATTATTCATTCGCAATTGACAGTTACAATTCATCATTCACAATTAATAATTCACAATTCATCATTAAAAATTAACCTGGGGCTGTAGCTCAGTTGGGAGAGCGCGACAATCGCACTGTCGAGGCCAGGGGTTCGAATCCCCTCAGCTCCATAATAATTGTGAATTGTGAATGATTAATCATTAATGGTTAATGAGGCGGGCCATTTCATTTCATCATTCACAATTAATAATTCACAATTCATCATTAAAAATTAACCTGGGGCTGTAGCTCAGCTGGGAGAGCGCTTGAATGGCATTCAAGAGGTCAGGGGTTCGATTCCCCTCAGCTCCACAATATCCCAAAAACCCTCTCAATTTTCGGGGGTTTTTTTGTTTTTTTGAATTCCCTATTTGCTTTTTTGCCGCCCCTCGCTAAAATGGGGGAAATTTTTCAAAGGGGAATCCATCACCATGCCTATACCAAAATCCGAGTTCATCTGGTTCAACGGAAAATTTGTGCCCTGGGACGAAGCCAACGTACACGTTTTATCTCACGTGCTGCATTATGGCACCAGCGTTTTTGAGGGCATTCGGGCGTACCAAACGCCAATGGGACCCGCGGTGCTGGGGTTGGCTGCGCACGTGAAGCGACTTTTTAACAGTTGCAAAGTCATCAGTATGCCTGTGCCCTTTAGCCCGGAGAAAATTAGTGAGGCCATTATCAACACGGTGGCTAAAAACAAGCACAATGCTTGTTATATCCGCCCCCTGGTTTTTCGGGGATACGAGGTGTTGGGAGTAGACCCTCGCCAGTGCCCGGTGGAGGTGATTATTGCCACCTGGGAGTGGGGAGCTTATTTGGGGGCTGAGGCCATTGAAAAAGGCGTGGATGTGGCCGTAAGCAGTTGGCGACGGATGGCCCCGGATACGCACCCGGCGATGGCCAAAGTGGGCGGCAATTACATCAACTCGCAAATGGTGGTGATAGAAGCCAAGCGCCACGGTTATACTGAAGGCATTGTGCTGGATGTGCAAGGTTATGTGAGCGAAGGCAGCGGCGAGAACATTTTTGTGGTGATGGACGGCAAAATCTACACCCCGCCGGTGGGCAACTCCATTCTCACCGGCATCACCCGCGGTTTTGCCATTACCCTGGCCGAAGAAAAAGGCTATCGGGTGATTGAACAGCAAATCCCTCGCGAGATGCTCTACATTGCCGACGAACTCTTTTTCACCGGCACGGCGGCGGAAATTACGCCCATCAAAAGTGTTGACGGGATAGCGATTGGCAGCGGCTCACGCGGTCCCATCACCGAGCAAATCCAGAGTGAGTATTTTGCCATCATCACCGGCGAAATAGAAGACCGACATGGTTGGTTGACCCCGGTTAAATAGAGTTTAATAAGAATGTCAGGCCATCTTGGTTCGTAGAATTGATGGCACTGTGATATAACTCGTATTTAGACAAAGTAAACTAACCTGGTCGAAGCCAGGGATTGAATTTGAACCTTAACAATCGAGTTTCAGGCCAATATTCTGG
>JAFGDY010000003.1 GCA_016931895.1 Anaerolineae bacterium | reverse complement strand
GCTATTTTCTTGGATTAACACTCATATAGATTTTCGCCTATTTGAAAAGTGTCAACTTAACTATTCGTAAGAGATGAACCATCCCGGGAAAGTTGTTAGAAATTATTTTTGGAGGCTGAAACGCGGTAAAATTATTCCCTGCCCCAGGGGTGGCGATACCGGCCCAGGGTCAATAAATCGGGTATCACCCGCCGGATGGTGCCGACCGGCACGGCAAAGCCCACCCCGGCATTGGTCCCGCCGGGGCTAAAAATAGCGGTGTTGATGCCAATGACCCGCCCGGCGCTGTCGAGTAACGGCCCGCCGGAGTTGCCCCGGTTGATGGCCGCATCGGTTTGAATGATGCCGCTAACTTCGCGCCCGTCGGGACTTTGCATGGTTCGATCCAACGCGCTAATGACGCCTGTGGTCAACGTTCCCCCAAACTGGCCAAAGGGGTTGCCAATGGCAATGGCCCGTTGGCCGACCTGCAAATTGTTTGATTGGCCCAACTCTACCGGAACCAGTAATTCCGCCGGCGCGTTTACCTCCAACACGGCAAGGTCGTTGCGGGAGTCGGTCCCGGCAACCCGGGCCGGTACGGTTGTTTCATCAAAAAAGGTTACTTCAATCCGTTGCGCGCCCTGGATAACGTGATAGTTGGTTAAAATGTGGCCTTCTTTGTCCAGCACAAAACCGGAGCCGGCACCTTCGGCGGGAATGGCCTCAAAGAAAAAATCGCGCCGGAGCACCTGGGTGGTAATGTTAACCACCGACGGGGAAACTCGTTGATAAACCTCGATCACTCGCTTTTCGGCAAAATCCAATCCGGCGGCGTCAATCAGGGCCGGAGTATTTGACGCGGGCGTGGTGGCAGACGGCGGGGTGGGCATTGTCACCTGGGGCAGCCCAATGGCTGGCGCAGGAGGCGCTGCGTCAAGGCCCAAACGTAAACCCGAATGGCAGCCCGTCAGAAGCAAGATGAATAGGGATATGATCAGGATCAACCTGGCTTTTTTGGCTAACAATTTTAACTTTAACATCTTCCTTCTCCGCAAAGAGTATCTGCTTTAGTTTGTTCCCTAACCTGATTTAGGGTTTTTTAGTAAAAGTATACCATTTTTTCCACCACCCGACCCAACCTAATAAGATTAACAGCGTAATTCCGCTCACGGTTAAACCTGCCTTCCAAAGCCACGGATTGAATACAAATTGCACCGTATGTTGACCTGCGGGCACATACACTGCCCGGAAGGCGTAATTGGCCCGTTCTATCGGGGTGGGCAGAGCATCCACCGTGGCCTGCCAGCCGGGATAATGGGCATCGGACAGCACCAGGTAGCCGGGCTGGTTGGTGTCCACGCCGATGGTGACGGTGTGCAGATCGTATTGCCGGATGGAAAGGGTGTGGACGGGCTGCGTGTCCAACGGTTGGCCCCCTTCCAGGACGACGGTTGTGACCGGATTAAAATCATCGGCGCGAAGGGCTGCCCAGGCCGCGTCGTGATTGGGAACAATGATGGTGTGGCCTACAAATAAAACGCGGGGCAGCGTATCTTGATTGAGATAAATGTTGATGACCGGGTCGCCGTCAAACACGGGCACAATGTTGCCGTCGGCGGGAGCGCCGGCTTTGCTGGCGATGATGTATTTGACACCCAAAAAATTGTATCGGCCGGTAGAGCGCGGCGGAGCGCCCTCCCAATAGAGTTTGGGGTTGGCCAGGACCAGGGGATTGTACAGGCCCCAGGCATCGTGCAGGCCAAATAACATGGCTGTATTGGGCTGCCACAAATGCCACACATCGGTGGTTACTTCAAGGCGATAGAGACCGGGATCGGCCTGCAAAAAGGCCAGGGCTTCTGGATGGTTAAAACCGGCAGTGGGATTGTTATGGCCCACATCGCTGTTTGCGCCCAAAGTGAACAGGTCAAGCATTGTCAGGCCGATGACGGCAACTCCGATCCATTTTTCGCGTAGGTATTGATTATTAATAAGATACAAAATAACCAACGCCGCAATGGTAAACAAGGCAAACATCGCCACTCCCGCGGCGGCGGCAGCCGCCCGGTAGAAAATAGACGGGTCGCGGTCTTGCGTGACCAACATGGCGTAGTAACTGAGGGGGCCGGCGATTACGATCAAGCCGCCCAGACCCCAGGTGAGGGGTTTGAGCAATTTACGGTAAGTGTGCTTGGCCCGGTCGGCAAGAGGCCGCATGAGTTGGTTAAGGCCAAAAGCAGACAGGACGGCCAGGCTAAAATCGAGCAACAAAATGAAGCGGGCCGGGGCGCGCAGTTGATCAAAACCGGGAACCAGACTATACAGCCAGCCGTGCAGCAGGGAATAGCCGCCCATCGCCAGCAGCAGCGCCACAATGCCCAGCCCAATGAAAAATCGCTTGAGCCGACCTGGATAAAGAAATGCGCCCACTAAAGCCAGCAGCAGCGTAATAATACCAATGTAACCCGTTTCCACCCGTTCCCACGGCCCCCAATGCAGGGCCGGGTCGCGGCCAAAGTAGTTGGGGATCAGAAGCCCTACCATTTGGACCGGGTGCAGGGAGTAACGAGCCGCTTCTGCATAGGGCAATTCGGCGCGGGGCGTGTATTGGCTCATCTGGTAAGCCGGCAAAAGCAGCAAAGCGGACAGGCCAACCGTGACCAGCAGCGTAATGAGCAAAAAAAGGAAAGGTCGAAAAAGAGAAAAGGCGAGCCGCGAGCCGTAAGCGGCGAGGCCAAAGCGCCAGAGTGTATACAGGCCCAGCGTTAACAAAATGAAAAGCGTTATCTGAATGTGCCCGGCCAGGGTGGCCACAGCCAGTACCGCCCCGCTGGCGGCGGCCAAACCATAATTGAACTTGGTGAGGCTGTGGTGAAAGAGCAGAAAGATGAGGGGCAACCAGGCCGCAACCGCAATCATATTCAAGTTGCCAAAATGCACAATGAATAAGTCGCTGAATTGAAACGCGAGGGCGCCAGCAAAAGCGGCCCAGGGCGAAATTGGTTGGCCCAGGGCTGGGTCAGAGTCCATATCCCCGGACTGGGGACTGCCCGCATCCTGCCCCGGAATCAACAGCCGCAAACACACGTACATCATCACCCCGGCCAGCCACAGGTGGAAAACGGCCAGATATTCCAGCCATTCGTAAGTTAGATTTGGTACAAGCAGAAAAACCAGCACATTGACCGGGTAAAACAGGCCGGATTGAATATCGGCGGCATAGGGCGCGCCGCTGTAAAGATGAGGATTCCAGAGGGGCAGGGTACCCTGGCGCAAATGTTCGGCGGCAAAACGATAGTTGGGATAAAGAAAAGGAGCCAGGTCGCCGCCGCCGGCCGGCATCCAGGCGTGGGGCGTTAACAATATTTGCCAGAAAAAGCCAATGGTGGCCAGGGCCAATAAACCGGCGGCCACACTGACTTCAACCAGAAACTTTCCTTGTCTTTTGTGACGCGCCGGATTCATTGCCTTCTGCAAAATTGAAAAATTGAGCATTAAAAATCAATCGCCAAAGGCGCGCCCGGCCTGAATGCGAGTTTTGAGCCTGGTTTCAAGGTCGTAGGCGTCGCCGGTGAGCACTTCTACTTCACAGCCGGAGGCTTGTAGGGTTTGTTGGTCGGCCTGGCCAATGCCTTCGCCGATAATGGTGACCTGGCGGGCCTGTTTGGCTTCGGCCAGGCTAAAGCCAACGGTAACCGAAAAGGCCAGAATGTAATCAAGGGCTAACAAAAGATTGGTCTGTCGTCCCCGGCTTTGGGGTGGACCGAGCAGAAGATAGTGGCTAATGGTTTTATCTGTTTCTATGGTTTGGGGGACGGTCAGAATTATGCTGCGAGCGTTGGTCCCATCCAGGAGGATATTGTCTTGCCTTACCTCTGTTTCAAAAACCAGCAAAGAATAAACACCTTTGGCCAGGTTCTCAAAACGGTACTGGCCTGAAGGTGGCAGGGGAAAACGGGCAATAATATTTCCTTCTTTCAGCAGTAGCAAAACTTTGCCCTGGCCATTTTTGACCTCGCCAGAAATAATACTGTCGTCGGGCGGGGGTACGGCCAGATTAAGGGTCAGTTCTTTGTTGTTGGCCTCAAGTTTAAGATCATCTTGACTAACCTCGGCGTCTACGATCTCCAGGCGATAGACCCCAAGCGGCAAGTTCTCAAATTTAAACGAGAGACTTTCATCCAGAATTTGTTCAACCACCATCTGGCCGTTCTGGAGCAGGCGGACTGTGTATCCCTGGCCCTGTTCTACCCGACCTTTAATAACGCCGTCGGTAATAACCTGCCCTTTACGCGTGCGTTGAAAAACAACGTAATAGGAGTGGTGCCCCACCGAATTCAAAAGCCGGCCATCGGCCAATGGTTCATCGGGGTGGGCGGTATGCAGATTTTCAACGCGGTCGCTCTTCTCCTGGGCGTTTTGCTGGCGGCCCTTGATCCACGCCGAAACCACCTGGCCGAAATGCATGGTCAGATTGCCGGCTGCCTCAAAATCCGGCTTGTCCAGCGGAAAAGGATTGGCCTGTTCTTGGGGACGCCGTCCCTCCCAGGTCCAGCCGGCCCAGGCCGGCGGATTTTTAAGCCGGTTGCCTTCTTCGTCCAGAGCTTCCAGGTAAACGTGATGATTGCCAAAATTCTCCAGAGGCAGGAGATGGTGCACGCCAATCACTTTCCAATAGGTTTCTCCCTGGGACACATCGGCCTCTACTACTCTGACGCCATATTTTTCAGCCGCCTCATTGAGCGGCTCGCCGTTGTTTCTAATGTTGAGCAGATATTTGGTATTGTATTGTTGATGATTGAACCCCATTGTTGGCCTCCTTGCTAACGGCAAACCATAAACCGCCTATAAAATACAACGCCCTTAAAAAACTATACTAAAAACAGAATGGAACCAATACTTTTGTTAAGCGACAAGCTGAATGTCATTTCGAGGCCATAGGCCGAGAAATCTCCTTC
>JAFGDY010000002.1 GCA_016931895.1 Anaerolineae bacterium | reverse complement strand
GCCGTGGGCGCGCACGATAGCGACATCCTGTTGCAATTTCTGGTCGAAGCCCTGATGCTCTGTTTTTTGGGTGGTCTCATTGGGGTGGGGCTGGCATACAGCCTGGCAGCTTTGTTGGGGCAAGTGCCCACGTTTACCTTTACTGTTCTCATTCAGCCGGACTCCCTGGTTCTGGCCCTGGGCTTTAGCTTGCTGGCCGGCCTGATCTTTGGGATTTATCCGGCCATGCGGGCCACCCAACTCGATCCGATTGAAGCCCTAAGAACGGAATAATAGTGAATTGTGAATAGCTAATGATTAATTCTTAATGATCTTGTTCGTTCACAATTGGCTCTTCACAATTGACAATTCACAATTAATTTTGGAGAAAAACAATGAATAAAAAGAAATGGATTTGGATTTCCCTGGCGGTTATTGCCGTCTTAATTGGCCTGGGTTACTTTTTTGGCCCCAATTTACTCTCGATGACCAGGGGCGCCAATGCGCAAGGTGTTCAACCTGATGCGCCGGATCTGCCAACAACCATCATCCGTCCCGCCACGGATAACGCGCAAGTGGACGCGGCCGGTAACATTGAGGTGGTGAGTCAGTATTCGGCCATGCTGCGCGTGGCCGGGATTGTCATCGAAGTGCCCGTGGAAGTGGGCGACAACGTTGCCGTCGGCGACCTGCTGGTGGCTATGGACACCGTTGATCTGGAGCGTGCTGTCAAGCGGACCGAGTTGAATTTGACCTCTGCCCAGACCCAGTTAGATGAATTGCTTGAGGCCGCCGACCCGGCTGATATTGCCTCGGCCCAGGCCAGCTTGGCTTCGGGCCGAGAAAATCTGGCCGAGGTACAGGCCGGTCCCAGCGCCGAAGAATTGGCTGCGGCCGAAGCAACCCTGGCCGCAGCCCAAGAACGCCACCAGGAATTGGTGGATGGCGTAAGCGAAACGGAATTAATCCAACTAGGGGTTGACCTGCAAAAAAAGACCCTGGCTTTACAAAACGCTCAAGCTGACTATGACCGAGTTGCATACAAAGGCGATATCGGCGCGTCTGCCCAGGCCACAGCTTTGCAGGAGGCCACTTTTGATTACGAAGCGGCCAAAGCCGCCTACGAAGAAGCCACCGCCCCGGCCTCTGAGGCCGATTTGCAAGACGCCTTGAGCAGTATTCAAAACGCCAAACACCAATTAGACACCCTGCGCAACCAGCCCACCGAGGCTGAGTTAGCCTCAGCCGAAGCCCAGGTGGCCAGCGCCGAGGCCCAACTGGCCGACTTGCTCAACGGCGCCAGCGAGGCGGATTTGCAGGCAGCAAAAATAAACGTAGCCGAGGCTCAACTTGATCTGGAAGAGGCCCAGGACGATTTGGCCCAGACCAGACTGCTGTCGCCGATTGACGGAACCGTGTTAGCCGTGGACGTTGAAGAAGGTCAAAAAGTCAATTCCGATTCCCTCAATGCCGTTACCCTGACCGATCTGACCCAACTGGAACTGAACGTAATTGTGGCCGAAGTGGACATCCCCAAAGTTAAGTTAGGCCAGCCCGTTGAAATTGCCATTGACGCGCTGCCCAACCGCACCTTTAGCGGCACGGTCAGCCAGATTGTGCCGGTGAGCACGTCTGACAGCGGCGTAGTCAACTACCCGGTCACCATCCGCTTGGACGATGAGAATCTGGAAGGGGTGCTGCCCGGAATGACGGCCGTAGCCACTATTATAGACCAAAATGCTAAACCCGGCTGGTTGGTGCCGACCACCTCCGTCCAGGAATTTGAGGGTGAGAATTATGTGCTGGTGGTGCGGGATGGGCAGCGGCAGCGGGTCCAGGTGACAACCGGAGAGGTTCAAGGTGAGTGGACGGTGGTGCAATCGCCCGATTTAAAAGCCGGTGATGAAGTAGTAGGCCAGGTAACCTCATTCCTCGACGAGAATGAGGGGATGCAGCGTGGCTTTATGATGGGCGGTGGGCCGCCGCCTCGCTAAAGGGCCGTTGAGAATGGAGATAAATCAGATGAACTCAAATAACATATCGGTAAAGGCACTAAAGTGGACAACCGGTTATCTGTGGCCGGCAATGTTGTTGCTACTCGGGCTCATTACCATTTTTGTGCCCCAGGCAGCAGCCCAGGGGGATGACAGCCCTACTTTAACCGTCATCGCTCCGGTCTTGAGCGTGCGCACCGGCCCCGACATGACCTATGAGGTGATTGATTACCTGATGCAGGGCGAACAGGTTACGGCTATTGGCTACAATGCGACCAGCGACTGGTGGCAGGTGGAATTACCCGCTGGCAATAGCGGCTGGATCAGCGGCAAATCATACTACGTCTCCATTAAGGGCGACCCAACATATTTTGCTCCGCTCCAATCCAATAACCTGGCTGCTCCTGTACCTGCCCCCAGTTCACTACCAAGCACAATTGTGTTCCAAACCGCCAGCGGCGGCGACATTTATGCCATCAATGCCAACGGCGCCAACCTGCGTTACCTGACCACGGGCATGGACCCCGCCCTCTCTCCCGATGGGCAACAGGTGGCCTTTACCCGGTGGGTCAGTGATGGGCATGGCTCTCTGGGCAGTTTGGGCGTGATCAATATTGACGGCACGGGCGAGCGGATTATTTTGAACGATGTGCGCCAGCCCAAATCGCCCACATGGTCGCCCGATGGCCGCCGGATTGTGCTCAATTTTGTAACCGGCGGGCGTTTTGTGCCCGAATATAAATGCACCAGCCGCCGCCCCAACGACCCGCTTATGGCCGATGAAGATGGGGATTACTTTGAAATAAAAATAGAGATAGATGACGACGGTAGCAGGGAAATGAAAATTTGTTATACCCTGCTCCCCCACCCCTACTGGGGTTTGCGCGAAGTTGACGTAGCCACCGGCGCTTTTGAAGCCCTGCCCGCCGACCGTTTCTCCTATGCGGCCACCTGGAGTCCGGCCAATGATTGGCAGGTAGTTTACAACGGCGAGCAGGGCTTGGTGAGTTTGGACCTTAACCAGGCTACACGCTGGCTGCTGACCGACGACGCTAACGACTACGCGCCGGTGTTTTCGCCGGATGGCAGCCAAATTGCGGCCACTTATTGGCAAAACGATCACTGGGAAGTGCACGTAATGAACGCCGATGGCAGCAACCGCCGCCGCCTGACCGAAACGTCAATCATTACCCTGGTAGAACAGCAATTGAGGGGCGAACAGCCTCATTCTTTTAACAACGCCGCCCCCGCTTGGTCGCCCGACGGCTCGCAAATTGCTTTTATTACCGACCGCACCGGCCGGTGGGAAATTTGGGTTATGAACGCGGATGGCAGCAACCAACACCCGCTTTTTGATGCGGCCGTGCAGGCCCAGCTTGGGCTGCAATACAACGGCGTTGAAGAGCGGATGCTCAGTTGGAGTCAATGATAACTCAAAAATTCACAACTGGAAGTTTTAAATGCCCCATGAACCTACCAATTATCGCAAAACGCGCCGCAAGCAAGATCGTTTTTTGCTTATCCTGGTGTTGATTGTATTGGTAGGTATCGGCGCAGGCTTGATTTACCTTATTTGGGGATTTCAGGATGCCCTGGCCGGGCTGGCCTGTTTGTTGCCCGGCGCTGCCATTATTCTGGGGTTATGGTTTCTGCTGAATCTCATTGAAAGGTGGATGAAAGAATAGCGGACGGTCAACTGGGTAAAAAATAATAAGAGAGACGGCTACTAAGCCGTCTCTCTTATTATTTATTAAAGGATAACCTCCCATTTTTAAAATTTTTCAGGTTTTTCTCCGTTTATTTTAATCTAACCGGGGTAAACTGTAACCTGATGTTGCAAAAATTTAAATGAGGAGGATGGCCAATAGCGCCAGAAAAATTGAAATGATCAAAAAAATAGTCATTGTTATGGCGGTGATACTCATTATTGCCGTCGGGATAATTGTTTATTTGTTTCTGAAACCGCCCGAGCAGGCCAGCGGCCCCATCGAGGCCATTCCTCTGCCGGCGGCCTCCACCCCAACCATAGCCCAAATTAATCCTGCCGCCGAAACAATCGCGCCCACCACCGAGCCTGAACTTGAGACAGAAACCGGCCCGGAGACAGAGCCGGAGGCAGAATCTGGACCTGAAGCCGCCGCGCCTACAGCGACTGTTGTTCTTATGGAAGAGACAGCCATTGAAACAGAACCCGCGCCATCTGATGAAACGGCCCCAATTATTTTTGAAATCGTTCCCGCCGAATCCGAAGCCCGTTTTTATATTGACGAGGTGCTGCGAGGCGACCCCATTACCGTGATGGGGGTTACGAACCAAGTTGCCGGCCAGTTTGCCCTTGCTCCCGCCAACCTGGCGGCAACGCAGATGGGGGCCATTCAGGTGAACGCCCGCACCCTGGCTACAGATAATCAGTTTCGAAACCGGGCCATTAAAAATCGGATTTTGCTTACGGACGATTACGAATTTATCACCTTCAGGCCAACGGAATTGAACGGCCTGCCGGCAAGCGGAGCGGTAGGTGAAACTTATACCTTTCAGGTGACCGGCGAGTTGAGCATTACCGACGTGACCCGCCCCACTACCTTTGAGGTTACGGCCACTGCCGTTTCAGAGTCGCGCATCCAGGCCACCGCCACCACCGACTTTCTCTATACCGATTTTGACTTATTCATTCCCGACGTGCCGGCAGTGGATACCGTTGATGACCAGGTCCGGCTGGAAATTGAATTTGTGGCCGAAGCCATTGAATGATCAGGGGCGGTATAGTTTTTTAGATGATGTTTTTGGGTAGGGACAAGACATTGTCCTGTCCCTACCCGGCAAAAACCTAATCTGAATTTTTATAAAAAGTTCAAACACCCAAAAATGACATCCGCGGAAACCTGAGGTATCATAGAACAAAACAAAGGAACCCATGACGCCTCTATGTCTCTGCTGATTGGCCTTGACGCCAGCCGGGCGGCCCGCGCCCGGCGCACCGGCACCGAAACCTACTCGCTGGAACTCATCAATGCCCTGGCCGGGCTGGCTTCAGCGTTATGCCGGCTGCGGCTCTACACGCCTCACCCGCCCCAACATGCTCGTTGGCCGGATTCGCCCCACGTGGAAACCTGCGTGATCCCCTGGCCCAGAATGTGGACCCATTTGCGCCTGGCCGCCGAACTGCGCCGGCGTCCGCCGGACGTGCTGTTTGTGCCGGCCCATGTGCTGCCCCTCTATTGCCCGGTTCCGGCAGTGGTTACGGTTCACGATTTGGGCTACCGCCACTATCCCCACACCCATCGCCGTTTTGATCGCTGGTACCTGGATTGGACCACCCGCCGCCATACTCGCGCGGCCCGCTACATTATCGTCGACTCCCTGGCCACCAAACAGGATTTGCTTGACTTTTACGGCGCTGACCCCACCCGGATAGAAGTGGTCTACCTGGGCCGGGATGAAAGTTTGAACCGGGTAAGCAATCCCGCCGTTATCAATGGGGTTAAGGCAAAATACGGCATCCAGGGCGATTATTTGCTTTACGTAGGCACGCTGCATCCCCGCAAAAATCTGGCCCGGCTGGTGGAGGCGTTTCACGCCGCCGGGTTAAATCTGCCCGGTGTTGAAGACCTGAAGCTGGTGATTGCGGGTAAAAAGGGCTGGTTGTATAATGCTGTTTTTGAGCGGGTGCAGGCCCTGGAGTTGGCCCAACGGGTCATCTTCCCCGGTTACGTGGACGACCAAGACAAAGCCGCGTTACTCTCCGGCGCAATGGCCTACATTTTTCCTTCGTTGTACGAAGGTTTTGGCCTGCCCGTGTTAGAGGCAATGGCCTGCGGCACGCCCGTGTTGACCGGCAACACATCGTCGCTGCCGGAAGTGGCCGGAGATGCGGCTATTTTGGTTGACCCGCGCCACACCGCTGAAATTGCTGAAGGTATCGTCCAACTGGTCGCCGATACCGGTCTCCGCCAACGGCTTATTGAACGAGGTTATAACCAGGTTCAGAAATTTTCCTGGTCAAAGGCTGCCGCGCAGATATTGGAAATATTACAGAAAGCGGCGGCCGATGATTGACCGGCTGGTCATAAAAACTCTCCTTTTGACGAATTGACGAACGAGCCATGCCATCAATTCCACCCACTGCCACCATCCTCAATATTAAAGTCCACGCTCTTACTAAGGCCCACACCCTGGCTTTGATTGAAGAATTCATTGCCAGCGGTCGGCCGCATCAACTGGTTACGGCCAACCCGGAATTTGTAGTAGCGGCCCAGCGCGATGAAGAGTTCCGGCAGATCATCAACCGGGCCGCCCTGGCCCTGCCCGACGGCATTGGCTTGCTCAAGGCCGCCCGCTTTTTAAAAACAACCCTATTACCGGAAAGAGTGCCCGGCTCCGACCTGGTGGTGCAATTGGCGGAATTATCGCACCAAAAAGGGTATCGCCTTTATTTTTTGGGGGCGCAAGAAGGCGTGGCCCAAAAAGCAGTGGCCAAACTCAAACTTTGTTACCCCGGCCTGCAAGTGGCCGGTTTTTACGCCGGTTCGCCGGCTTTGGCCGAAAACGAAGCCATTGTCCGGCGCATCCTGCCCACCCATCCCGACATTTTATTGGTGGCTTATGGCGCGCCCAAGCAGGATAAATGGATTGCCCGCAACCTTGACCGGCTGCAAATTCCCGTTTGCCTGGGCGTGGGCGGCTCTTTTGATTTTATTGCCGGCGTAGCCAAACGCGCCCCCCGCTGGATGCAGCGTTTGCACCTGGAATGGCTCCACCGTTTGATCACCCAGCCCTGGCGCTGGCGGCGGATTTGGAATGCGGTTCCCCGTTTTAGCTGGCTGGTGTTTTGGAGCAAATTTAAAAACTCTAACACAAATCTAATAGTAATCTCCTGAAAATCGGGTATAATTACGGCAAAGATTTAACTTATACTAAAAACAGAATGGAACCAATACTTTTGTTAAGCGACAAGCTGAATGTCATTTCGAGGCCATAAGCCGAGAAATCTCCTTC
>JAFGDY010000001.1 GCA_016931895.1 Anaerolineae bacterium | reverse complement strand
GGAGGTGCCAGAGTGGACGATTGGGGCCGCCTGCTAAGTGGTTGTCGGGGTTAAACTCGACCGTGGGTTCGAATCCCACCCTCCCCGTCCAACCGGCCGTCTTCACTCGTGGAGACGGCTGTTTTTATTTCTGCTCCAGGAGACAGAAATGACCAAGCCGTTGATCCTAAAATCTGCTTCTATCGGCCCCTGGCCGATGAACGCCTACGCCCTGATATGTTCCGACACCCGCCAAAGTGTTCTCATTGACCCCGGCGCAGCCCCCGAGACGCTCACCAAAATACTGGCCGACTCCACCCCTATTGCTATTTTGTTGACCCATGCCCATCCCGATCACGTTGGCGCATTGGACGAAATGAGAGCCAGGCTTCAGGTGCCTGTTTACATGCATCCCGCCGACTCGCCAATGATGATCTCCGCCGACCAATGGTTTGCCGACGGCGAAACTTTTATCTTGGGAAACCACACCTTATGCATCATCCACACCCCCGGCCACACGCACGGCATGGTCACCATTATGCTGCCCGACCATCGGGCCATTGTGGGCGACACGATTTTTCAGGGCGGGCCGGGCAAAACGTGGGCACCGCACTACTTTAAAGTGACCCTGGACACCATGCGCAACATTGTTTTTAAGTGGCCCGACGAAACCGAATGTTTCCCCGGCCACGGCCCCTCCTTTCGTATCGGCGATGAACGCCCTGCTTTTACCGCCTTTCTGCAACGGGACCACCCCGACGATCTGTACGGGGATGTCACCTGGGATATGTAATTGAACCAGGCCAATTTCTGGCAAACAAAAATAAAGAGACCAAACTATGCCTGACTGCAATGAACAACCCTCTGACCGGACTCCACCTGCCCGGCCACGAATACCCCGCCAGGGGGTTGTTGCAGGCGTGATCTTGCTGCTAATGTGCGGCATCCTGATCCTGACCACAGGGGGACTATGGCTCGCTGAAGATGTTTTCAACACCCCAACAGCCGTGACGACGTCCCCCACACCGCTAGAAACGACAGTGGAAAACCCCTCACCCCCTGAAACAGCGCCCTCCGCAGTTGGGCTGTGGTTGGAAAAAACGACCTTTGGACCGCGTGAACCCATCCCGGTGCATTTTGAGGCCCCTGCCTCCTTCCCTGAAGGGGCCTGGGTGGGGATCATGCCGGCGGAAACGCCGCACGGAACCTGGGACAGTGAGGGTGATTACGTTTCATTTGAATATCTGGCCGGACAGCTGGCCGGCATCATCGAGTTCACCGCGCCCGACGCCCTGGGCACTTATGATGTCCGTATCTATGACCAGAGGGATCAGGAAACCGCCATGGTTACCTTTACCGTAATCTCAGACGAGGGCAAAGCAGCCACCCTTCAGTTAAACAAAACGCGCTTTGAGCAGGGCGAACAGATACGGGCGCATTTTGCAGTACCGTCCTCCTTTTCCGATAGCGCGTGGATAGGCTTGTTGTCTGCCAAAACACCCCACGGACCCTGGCAGGACAATTATGGCTATGGTTCCTACGAAAACCTGAACCGGCGGGTTGCCGGAGTGGTAGATTTTACGGCCCCCTCGACCTCCGGCCCGTATGATCTCCGCCTCTATGATTCAACTTATGGCCAGGAAGCCGCCTCCGTAACCTTCACCGTCATTGCCGGTGCAGAAAAAAAGCCTTCGCTCCGGTTAAACCAAACCACTTTTCAACCGGGCGAAAAAATTGAAGTACATTTTACCGCCCCTGCTTCGTTTTTGAGCACGGCCTGGGTGGGGATTGTGCCCTCGGCCATGTCTGCGCATGAATACAAATATAATTTTCCGCATAAACCCCTCAACAGGATGACCGCCGGGGTGCTGATTTTTACCGCCCCGCTTACCCCCGGCTTGTACGACGTGCGCATGAACGACGCTGGGGAACATAATGGGCGGGATGTAGCTTCGATTACGTTTAAGGTAGGAAATAAGTGATGCTCCAAATAACGCAAGCAGATGTATTCATAGACGCAGAGGGGTTGGGATAAACAGCGCATGAAACTCACCCTCATCAAACCCAACATTGGCCGCATGGAGCACAGCCTTTACGTGGATGAGGCCCGCATGGAGCCGCTGCCCCTGGGCGTGCTGGCCGGGCTGACCCCGCCCAATGTAGAGGTAGTGCTGTACGATGACCGTATGGAGTCCATCCCCTACGATGAGCCAACCGATTTAGTGGGCCTTACGGTGGAAACCTTCACCGCCCGCCGCGCCTACGAGATCAGCGCCGAATATCGGCGGCGGGGCGTGCCCGTGGTTATGGGCAGCATCCACGCCACCCTCCTCCCGGCAGAGGTCGCCTGCCACGCCGACGCCATCTACCTGGGCGACGCCGAACTGCTATGGCCGCAGCTTATTGAGGATGCGCGGCGCGGCAGGTTGCAGCCGGTTTACCACAGCCGGGGCGGGCCGGCGCAGGCTGGCGGCGTTCTGCCCCGGCGGGATATTTTTCGGGGCAAGGGGTACCTGCCTCTCACCTTGCTGCAATTCAGCCGCGGCTGCCGCTTTGATTGCACCTTTTGCGCCGTTAGCGTCTATTTTAACCAGGCCCACTACTGCCGCCCCGTGTCTGAGGTTATCCGCGAGATTGAACGGCAAGAGCGCAAATTGCTGTTTTTTGTAGACGACAATATGCTGGCCAATCGCGCCGCGGCCAAACAGTTGTGCCGGGCCTTGATACCGCTCAACGTCCGCTGGGTTTCCCAGGCCAGTATTGACATGACCGAAGACCGCGCGTTAATGGACTTGATGGTCAAAAGCGGCTGTTTGGGCCACGTTATTGGTTTTGAGTCCATCAATCCGCATAGCCTGGCGACTATGAAAAAGGTGCCCAATCTGGCCGGTCAATTTCAGAACTACCGGCCGCAATTAGAAATTTTGCGGGATTACGGCCTGCAAACCTGGGCCGCCTTCACCATTGGCCACGACCACGATACGCCGGGATCAATTGAGCGCACCGTGGAATTTGCCGTAGAAAATAAATTTGCCTTTGCCGCCTTTAACGTGTTGATGCCCTATCCCTGCACGCCATTGTACCAACAACTCAAAACCGAGGGCCGGTTGTTGTACAATGAAAAGTGGTGGCTGCACCCGGCCTATCGGTTTAACTATGCTGCGTTTCGGCCCAAGTTTATGTCTGCCGACGAGCTGACCGAGGCCGGTTTCCGCGCCCGGGCCGTTTTTAACAGCCCCATTTCTATCCTGCGCCGGGCCTTTGATCTTAAAACCAACATGCGCACTTTGTATCGCCTGAGCGCGTATCTTACTTACGCCCCGCTGTTTCGCCGGGAGATGTATCGGAAGCACGGGTTAAGGTTTGGCTTGCAATAGATGATGGAATTCAAGCTAGAACTGGCCACGCCTGCTGATGAGGCCGACCTCCGGCGGTTGCTGGCCACCAACCCTATGCCCGGCTCAATCACCGTGACCAACGAACGGGAGCCGGATTATTTTCTGGGCTGCGGCACCATGGGCCATTTTTACCAGACGGTTGTGGCCCGGCACCAACCCGGCGGCGAGCTGGCCGGCGTGGTCAGCCGGGCCGCCCGGCCCTTGTTTGTCAACGGGCAAAGCCAGGAAGTGGGCTATTTGAGCCAACTGCGAATTGATCCCAAATTCCAGGGGCGCTGGCTGGTGCCCCAGGGCGTCCGCTACCTGCGCCAACTGCACGCCGACGGGCGCGTGACCGGCTACCTGGCCGCCATCATTACCGGGAACAAACAGGCCACCGGCATCCTGGTCAACCGCGCCCGGCGGGGCTATCCCATCTTTCAAGAGGTATGCCGGTTGTGGAATCTGGCCCTTATTTTGAAACGGCCCCCAGCCATCCCGGTTTCGCCTTACCAAATCTCGCGCGGCGCAAAGGAGGATTTGGGCGAAATCATCGCCTTTCTCCGGCAGCACGGCGCGGCCAAACAGTTTTTTCCGGCCTACACCCCGGCCGATTTTGGCGGCAGCCCGCTCACGCGGGATTTCCAAATTGAGGATTTCATTCTGGCGCGGCACCGGGGAAATTTGGCGGGCGTGCTGGGGTTGTGGGATCAGTCGGGTTACAAACAGTCGGTGGTGCAATCATACAGCGGCGCGATGGGTCGGTTCAGGCCCCTCTACAATCTTGGCCTGCGCCTGATGGGGGCGCAGCCTCTGCCGCCGCCGGGCCAACAGATCAGGTTGGCCTACGCCAGTTTTATTTGCGTTGCCCACAACAACCTTGCAGTGTTTGACCTGCTGCTGCGCCACGTCTACAACCTGGCGGGCCGGCGCGGTCTGGCCTATCTCATGCTGGGCCTGGCCGAAACCGACCCCCTGCTGGCCGTAGCCAAACGCTATTGGCATATTCCCTACCCCAGCCGGGGATATACCGTGTGTTGGGAGGAGGATCAAAAGTGGTACCAAGAGTTGGATGGGCGCGTCCCCTATATTGAAATTGCCTCGCTTTAACAGAAGTAGGGACAGGACAATGTCCTGTCCCTACCCATGGCCTAAAAAGTAGAACAGACCCTGTATCTTCCCCATTTTCTCCACAACTTCTCCACATTTATGCGTTATACTGAATCTGTAAGGTCGGTCAATAAACACCGACCATTGACCAACGACGAACGACCAACGACCAAAATTGGTCGTTGGTCAATGGTCCTTGGTCGTTAGATGACCCGGCCGGAAAAATAACTTACCAAGTATAACGTATGGAGGTAAAATGAATACAAAAAACAAATGGATTATTGTTGGCGTTATTGCCGCGGCCCTGGTGCTTGGGCTAACCCTGGGGGCAATGGCGGTCACCCTGATCCAGAGAGTGGCCTGGGGCTATTCCCCGGCTTACGCCGCCCGCTCCGCCTTTGATATGCCTGCGGTTATGCCCGGCCCGATGATGGGGCCAAATTATAGCGGTCCAATGGGGCGCATGCCCCATTACGGGCGCGGCCCCTGGTCGCAAGGCCCCATGATGGGGGGCAGCAGAGGGCGTGGCGGTTTTGGCTCCATGATGGGCGGCGGCCTTCGCTGGGGTGGTTCGGCTAACTCGCTGATCACCATAACCGCCGAACAGTTGAAGATGACCCCCGCCGAGTTGACCGCCGAGTTACAAGCCGGTAAAACCATTGCCGACCTGGCCCAGGAAAAAGACGTGAGCCTGGACAAGCTGGTGGAGGTTTTGCTGGCCCCCCACGCCGAACGGGTGGCCTCGCTGGTGGCCAATGAGGTAATGACCCAAGAGCAGGTTGACACGATGCTGGCCGCAATGAAGGCCAACCTGACCGCTCGTTTAAGCGAATCATGGTCGCCGGGCGGAGCGAGAGGCTGGGGCGGCGACTGCCCCGGTTTTGGCGACACCGACGGCGACGGCGTTTGTGATTTTGGCGGGCGTGGTTTGCATGGCCGTGGCCGTGGCCCGATGGGGCGGTGGTGGTAGTCTATCCTATGAAACAGGTAGCAAGGTAACAGAGTAGCAAACTTTTTATCTACCACCTTGCTACCTGCTACCCTGTTTTTTGGGAAGGAGTTTTTCTGAACATCTATATTCAGCAATCCGGTGCGGCTCAGTTTCAGAATATCTGAAATTGAGCCGTATCCATTTCTGGCCTCGTGCGTCTAATAGGTTACCAGGAAAAAATAGTGAACGATCAAGAGCTAGCTCGTTTGCGGCGGGCGCGGGCCTTTGACCGGGCCGCCCTGGCCGCAATTTACGATGACTACCATCAACCCATATATCGCTACATCTACCGGCAGGTGAGTGAGGTAGAAACAGCCCGCGATCTCACGGCAGAAGTTTTCCACCGTTTGTTGCACGCTATTCAGCACGGGAACGGGCCTGAGCAAAACTTACGGGCCTGGCTGTATCGCGCGGCGCATAATAGTGTGATTGACCATTACCGCCGTCAAAAACATCGCCGGCATCTTCCTCTCAAAGAAGAGCTGGTTGACGTTAATGACGACCCGGCCAAAATAGCCGAAGGTTATTTGTCGGCCCAAGCCGTTCGAGCTGCCTTACAACAACTCACCCTCGACCAACGCCAGGTCCTCATCCTTAAATTTCTGGAAGGCCTATCCAACCAGGAGACGGCCGAGGTACTGGGCAAACCGGTGGGCGCCGTTAAATCTTTACAGCATCGGGCGCTGGCGGCTTTGCAACGCCGGCTAGTTCCGGCCGAGGAGTCACTACTATGAAACAAGATTTAACCCATATCCTGGATAGCGCGGCCCAACAACTGGCCGCCGGAGAACCCATCCTCTCCATCCTGGCCAAGCACACCGCCGAGGCTCAAGAGCTATATCCGCTGTTGCAAGCCGCCGCCATGCTGGAGACGCTTCGCCCGGTAGAAATGCCTGCTCCGCCAGCGCTGCAAGCCGACCGGGAAGAATTTCTGGCCAAAGTGATCAATTTGCAGCAACAACCCGTATCTACCGGGCCGCTGAGTCGTCTCAAAGCATGGATCGTTCATTACCTTCCCTGGAATTCTCCCAACTCAACCTATCAACGAAAGGAACAATGGCAAATGAGTACCCTTTTGATCAAAGCAGCTTTAATTTCCAGTATCGTTTTTGGCTCGGTGGGCGCTACTGCGGCTTATGCTTCTAACAGTTTGCCCGGCTCACCCGTATATCCTCTAAAGTTGACGATGGAACAAACTCGCCTGGCCTTAACTACCGATCCTATCACTCAAGCAAATCTGTACTTGAACTTGGCGCAAGAACGGCTTCAGGAAATGGAGCAGATGGCCCAGCAGGGCGATATTCCCGCCGAATCTACGTTGAACCACTTGCAGCAGCACCTCAACCAGGCGCTCCATCTGGCTGCCCAACAATCCGATACGGATATGCAGGACTTGTTGGCCCAAACTCAACAGATGTTACAAGATCAACAGCAAACGCTGGCTCAAACTCAAACCCAAACGCAGGCCAATCAGGCGGCGCAGCAAACGTTGGGCCAGGCCAACCAGATGCTCAGTCACACGCAGGAGCAAGTTCAACAAGGGCTGGCAGAACCGCAGGCTTTTCGCCATCGTTACGGCCCTAACCGGCCCGATACTGCCCCGGCCCAGCCGACCACAGAGCCTCAACCCACAGACCCGCCCGCCGGGGACTGCCCTGCCGGTAATTGCGAACCCGCCAGCGACGAACACAAATACGGCCAGAACCCGGACCACGAACCCGGCCCGCACGGCGACTGCGAAACCGGTGATTGCGAACCTGTAGGTGATGAGTACAAATACGGCCAGGATCATGACCAGATACCCGCCGGGCCGCATGGCGACTGCGAAACGGGTGACTGCAAACCTGTAGGCGACGAGCACAAATACGGCCAGGACCCAGACCACGAACCCGGCCCGCACGGCGACTGTGAAACGGGCGATTGCGAACCCGCCGGCGACCAGAATCAGCAGGGCCAGCCGGACCAACAACCTGCCGGGCCGCACGGCGACCCCGGTTGTACCGGTGACTGCGAGCCGGCAGGGGATCAGAACCAGAATCAACATCAAAACCAACATCAAAATAATCAACCACCGGATCTCGCGCCTACGCCTGATCCCGACCCCCAACCTGAGCCGGCCAATCCAGAGCCACAACCGCAACCCAATCCCAACCCGCCGGCCCAGCCGCCTGATTCAGGTAATGGCGATGGCAACAACAACGGCGGTAACAGCAGTGGTGGTAGCGGCGGCAGTGGCGGCCGTGGAAAGTAACCCACTGTTAACCATACCCCTTGAGCCGTAACTAAAAGAAAGGGCCTCATTCTACATTTCGGAAAGAGGCCCTTTTTGATTCGCACCTATTGATCCTATGTTCGCTGTTACTCCATAACTTCTCCATACTCGTGTGTTAGCATAGATAAAGAAATTTAGATAATTGGAGGAAACGATATGCTTGGCAAAACAAAATTCAACTTTTGGCTGGATGTCATCATCCTGGCCACCTTCTTGGTAACGGCCGTAACCGGCCTGCTTCTGTGGCTGGTCATCCCTGGCGGGCAGGGCAATGGCTGGACTATATTTTTTGGCCTGACCCGCCGCGACTGGGTTGAGCTGCACAACTGGTTTGGCGTGGGGATGCTGTTGGGGGTGACTCTCCATCTCATCTTCCATTGGCGCTGGATTACGTGCGTGATGCAACGCTTTTTTGGCAAACTGGCCCGACCGGCCCGGATCAATTTCTCGCTCGATAGCGCCCTGTTCGTACTCTTCTTTGTGGCCAGCCTATCGGGCTTGGTGGCCTGGCTGGTGCTACCGGGCGGCGGTTACCGGGGTGGGCGCAACCCCTATTACAACGCCACCCTTTTTAGCTTGACCCGCCATGAGTGGAACGACTTGCATCTATGGGTGAGTTTGGTGATGATGGGCCTTGTTATTGTACACCTGGCCCTGCATTGGGATTGGATTGTCTGCACGGTACGTCGCTACGCCCAGGCGGCGCTGTGCCGGCCGGATGAATGTGTCCTTGAAACTTGACAGTCTGTCCGCAACGTTTATCATCAGGTAGAGACAGGACAATGTCCTGTCTCTACCCAAAAACGTTACTTAAACAACTATAGCCGGCAGGAAAACAAAAATGCCCTGCATTCTGGTGGTTGACGACGACAAACAAATTGTGCGCTTGGTGCGTTCTTACCTGGAACAGGCAGGCTACCGGGTTTTAACCGCCTACGACGGCGAAACAGCCCTGCACGCCATCCGCCGCGAGCAGCCGGACCTGGTGGTGCTGGACCTGATGCTGCCCGACCGGAACGGTTGGGAAATTACCCGCATTGTGCGCCGTGAGCCATCGCTGGCCAATCTGCCCATCATCATGCTCACTGCCCGCGTGGAAGACAGCGATAAGATTGTGGGTCTGGAACTGGGCGCCGACGATTACATCGCCAAGCCCTTCAATCCCCGCGAGGTGGTGGCCCGCGTGCGCGCCGTGTTGCGGCGCGCCGCTAACAGCGCCGCGCCGCCCCAAATTCTACAGGTTGGCGCATTGCGCCTTAACCTGGACCGGCACCAGGCCACTATGAACAATACCCCCCTGGATTTTACCCCCACCGAATTCAACCTACTCAAAGTATTGGTTGAGCATTCGGGCCGGGCCTTCACCCGCCTGGAATTGATTGAAAAAGGTCTGGGTTATGCTTACGAGGGCCTGGAACGCACCGTGGACAGTCACATCAAAAACCTGCGCAAAAAAATTGGCGTAGACGAAGACAACCCCATGTACATTGAAACCGTCTATGGCGTGGGCTACCGGCTGCGGGGTGAGGAACAATGAATAAACTCTGGATCCGCCTGACCCTTGCCTTTGGCCTGGTGGCGACCCTGGCCATCATCATTGCGGCTGTGCTCAGTCAATACCAGCTCAGCACGCAATTTCGCCGTTTTATGAACCGCAGCCAAATGATGGACACAAACCTGGGCCTGGCATTGGCCCAATATCACGCTGAAAATGGCGCGTGGGAAGGGGTTGAAACCGTCTTCAACCAGGCCCACAGCCCAAGTATGGGGATGGGCCAAGGCCGAAGCATGCGGCATGGCGCGCCCAAATTTATCCTGGCCGACCCCGCCGGGCAAGTGGTTTACACAGAGCCAGGTGCGCATGCGCCCCCGCAATTAAACCGGCAGGAAATAGCCCAGGCGCTACCACTTACGTGGCAGAACCAGACGATTGGCTATTTAACCGTAGATGCTACCACAACCCAAATGATGATGTTGTCGGCCCCGGCCCAGGCTTTTCTGGATCAGATCAATCGTTTGCTGCTTCAGACCAGTTTGATTGCCGGTATTTTGGCCGTACTCATGGGCGTGATGATGGCCAGGGGGTTATCTGCGCCGTTAGGCCGGTTGGCCACGGCGGCCCGGCGCATTTCACGGGGAGAACTAGACCAGCGGGTATCGGTGAAGGGTGTGGATGAAGTAACTGGCCTGGCCCAAGCGTTCAACGAGATGGCCGTTAACCTCCAGGAGGCTGAAACCCTGCGCCGCAATATGGTGGCCGATATTGCTCATGAACTGCGCACTCCCTTGAGCGTCATCCAGGGTAATTTGCAGGCCATTTTGGACGACGTTTATCCCCTGGACAAAGCGGAAATCGCTGCCATTTACGACGAAACCTTGATCCTCAATCGGCTTATCAACGACCTGCGCGATCTGGCCCGGGCTGAGGCCGGTCAATTGAGCCTTAATCTTCAGCCCACCGGCTTACCCCTGCTTATCACAAACGCCGCCGACATGTTTGCCGAACTGACCCGCGAAAAGAAAATCACGCTCACGGTTTTGTCGCCCCCGGGCCTGCCCCCGGTTCTGGCCGACCCCGACCGCATCCGGCAAGTTCTGCACAATTTGTTAACCAACGCCCTGCGCCACACCCCGGAAGACGGGGCCATAGAAATAAACTTAGCAGAAACTGAACCGCGCGGCCAGCTTAAAGTGACCGTTACCGACACCGGCCCTGGCATCCCCCCTGAAGATTTACCCCATGTGTTTGACCGTTTCTGGCGGGCCGATAGGTCTCGCTCCCGCGAGATGGGCGGCTCCGGCTTGGGCCTGGCCATTGCCCGGCAGTTGGTGGAGGCGCAGGGGGGGCAGATTGGGGTAGAAAGCGACGGCACGTCCGGTTGGGGCAGCCGCTTTTGGTTCACCTTGCCGGTAGCTTAATTGGGACAATTTACCGACTTGTTTGTTTGACGATTTGTTGATATGCTAAGATTGACAATAAAGTTCTTTCCCAAACAAACATGTCAAGCATTTTCCTTAGCCACAACCGCAAAGACAAGCCCTTTGTCAGAAAATTAAGCGAGCGCCTCCGGGCGCACGGCATCCGCACCTGGGTTGACGAGGCCGAAATGCGTCTGGGCGACTCCCTGCTCTCCAAAATAGAAACAGCCATCCGGGAATGTGAATACCTGGGGGTGGTTTTGTCGCCTCACTCGGTGGCTTCAAAATGGGTTCGCCGGGAGGTGAATATAGCCTTGCATGAGGAAATCCACGGAAACCGGGTGAAGGTGCTGCCCCTGCTTTACCAGCCATGCGATATTCCGGGCTTTTTGGCAGATAAAATGTACGCCGATTTTACCAGAGATTTTGCCGAAGGATTTGAAGCTCTTTTAGCCCATTTTCAGCGCGATCTTGACCGGGAAAAACATAAACAAACCAGAGCCGCCGAAATTCTGGGTCAGGCATACCAGGATTGGCTCAGTTTTGACCGGCCAGAGGCTCAGCTTTTAAGCCAGGACAAGCTGGAGCTTATTCTGCAACACCTTCCCCAACCATCGTTAGACCTGCTGGAATACCTGCTTTGCAGCCTGGCCCACCGGCCCACATTGGGTTTGAGCCTGGACAGTTTAAAACATTGGCTCAACCAGACAGACCCTTCTCAAGTAATGGCGCTATTTGGCCGTTTACTCAACCATCAAAACAGTCAAATCAGGCTGGGCGCAATAACCATAGGGGAACAGTGGGGGCAAATGAGCGTAGCCAAGCTGTTGGTCAACAGCTTAAGGGAGGAAGCCAATCAAGAGGTAAAACGGGCCGGCCTGCGCTGCCTGACCCATTGGGGCCAGCGTCTGCCGCCCGATCTGGCCCAATCTTTACTGGCCGACCCCGATTGGTTGGTTCAAGCTTATGCCTTGCCGAGTTTGGCCGAGCAAAACACTTGCTTACTGGTGAGCGATGGCACGGAATTTGCCGCCGAACTGGGCCGGTTGGCCCACAACGCCGGGTTCAGGGTGGTCACTTTTGCTAACCACTATTCGCAGTGGGAACTCGACCGGCTGGGGCACGAGGTATTGCTCCTATTTAAATTGGTCATCATGGTGCGGGGCGAACATTACACCCAACAAGGACGGGAAGATTTTTACAGCCGGCTGCGCCGGTTTGTGGCTGAAGGCGGTATTTTGTTTGCCACCTCCTGGGTGAGCTACGAAACCGTGTATCATCACGAATTCAATCGGCTGCTGCCTTTTAGCCATGTGCAAAGCAGCTTTAATGAAGATATACGGATTACGTGCCACGCTTCCCAAAATCATTTGGCCCAAAAATTATTTACCCAACCCATTTCATACCAAACGTCTGTAGAACTACTCCAGCCAAAAGAAGATTCTGTGGTTCTGCTTGAGACGGTGGAGCACCTACCTATTTTGGGCTACCGGCGCTTTGGCACCGGAACCTGCTATTATCTGAATAGTTGCCAACACTCCTGTTTTGGCCCTATGCAATCTCCGCTACAAAGCGGCCCGGCCCTGAGCCAGGGCCTGCAAAAAATATTCGAGCAGACAGCCCAAACACCCGCGCCGTCTCCCCCGGCAAAAACGCCTGACCCCTCCTCTAAGTTACCGGAGACCGCTGCAATAGAATCGCCGGGCCAACTCGCTTCCCCAAACCCGCGCATCACGTCTTCGGTTGAACGGCAAATTACCCACCTCTCCCGGCGGCTGCAAAAACTCCGCGAAATTCAGGCCCTCAAAGGCATTGATACGGAACCTCATTATTTGATTGAAATAGAGGACATCGAGGAGAAACTGGCGAGCTTACAAAGCCAGCGTAAAGACCTGACCCGGTGAAACTCATTGTTTCAACCCCTCCAAAAGCGTTTGAATGGTTAAATCGGTCAATTCCTCCATATTTTGTTTACCCCTAATCCGTCCGTCAATAAGCAGAGAAACCCAACCGTGAATCATGGCCCAGGCCACTTGAGCCAGGTGGCGAGGAGAGCCTGGTTTCACCTTGTTCTCCTGTTGGCATTCTTGAATAATCTTCACCACCTCACCCAGCGCCGTGCCTGCCGCCTGCATCAGGCCCGGATAATCCTGCCACTCAGATATTTCTTTGCCAAACATGAGCCGATAATGGGTTGGATTTTCTACCG